>NZ_JAPDBM010000066.1:0-27091 GCF_027705265.1 Aeromonas sp. QDB11
ATTGGGCGATCGGCATGGATGTTATTGAGTGATCGGCATGAATGTTATTGAGCGATCGCCATGCGTGGGAATACGCAACCGCTGTCACATCCCGCCATGAATTAAACAAAAACAACTATTGAGTCAAAGCTCAACACTTTGCGAGCTGGATCACACCGGCAAAACCATGCAACAAAAATCCAGTTATTGCTACATTCATCGCCTGTCCAACCCCACCATAGAGGGCAATAATGAGCCCAATTCGCAACGCATGACTTAGCCCTGACGGGAAAGGAGAGTGAGATGTTACCCACCATGACCAACGGCAGACTCATCTGCCTGGAGTTGAAGGCCACCAGCAAGGAGGCCCTGTTCGACGAGATGGCACAGATGCTGGCGCGCGATGGAGCCGTGTCTGATCAACAGCAATTCGTCAAAGATGTCTGGGCCCGCGAGCAGCTGGACTGCACCGGCTTCGAGCAGGGTGTCGCCCTGCCCCACGCCAAGAGCAAGGCGGTCAGCCGCCCGGCCATTGCCATCGGTGTCAGCCGTCAGGGTATCGAGTACGGCGCCGAAGATGGCAAGCCGACCCAGCTGATCTTCATGATCGCCTCCCCGGATGGCGGCGCCAATCACCATATCGAAGTGCTGGCGGAGCTCTCTACCCGTCTGCTGGAGCCGGGCTTTATCGAACAGATGAAAGCGGCCACTACTGTCGAGCAAGCCCTGACCCTGCTCAAGCAAGGCCCGAAAGTGGCAAAGCCTGCCCCTGCCGCCAAACCGGCTGCCACTGCACCGGCTGAGCCCGAAGAGCGCACCTTCAAGGATCGCCTCAATACCATGAAGCAGCACCTGCTGTTTGGTACTTCCCACATGATCCCCTTCATCGTGGCGGGCGGTGTGCTGCTGTCCCTGTCGGTGATGATGAGCGGCAAGGGCGCCGTGCCGGAAGCGGGCTTCCTCAAAGACATGGCCACCATGGGTATCGCCGGTCTGACCCTGTTTACCGCCGTGCTGGGTGGCTACATCGCCTACTCGCTGGCTGACAAACCGGGCCTGGCCCCGGGCATGATCGGCTCCTGGATTGCCGTTCAGCACTATCAAACCGGTTTCCTCGGCGCCATTCTGGTGGGCTTTATCGCCGGTTTCGTGGTCAATCAGCTCAAACGGATCAAGCTGCCTGACTCCATGACCTCGCTTGGTTCCATCTTCATCTATCCGCTGATCGGTACCTTCCTGGTGTGTGGCATCGTGATGTGGGGGATCGGTGCCCCGATCGCCGCCATGATGGAAGGGATGAACCATTGGCTCTCCAGCATGGCGGGCTCCGGTAAAGTGATGCTGGGTGCCATTCTGGGTGGTATGACTGCCTTCGATATGGGCGGCCCGGTCAACAAGGTTGCTACCCTGTTTGCCCAGACTCAGGTCAACACCCAGCCCTGGCTGATGGGCGGCGTCGGTATCGCCATCTGTGTGCCGCCGCTGGGTATGGCACTGGCCACCTTCATGTCTCCGAAGCGTTACAAGAAAGAAGAGCGTGAATCCGGCAAAGCGGCCGCCATCATGGGCATGATCGGTATCAGTGAAGGTGCCATTCCGTTTGCCGCCGCTGACCCCATGCGTGTTATCCCGGCCATCGTCGCAGGCGGTATCGTCGGCAACATCACCGGCTTCATGATGCACAGTATCAACCACGCCCCCTGGGGTGGCTGGATTGTCCTGCCGGTTGTTGAAGGCAAGATGGGTTACATCCTGGGTACCATCCTCGGCGCCCTGACCACTGCCGTAATCGTCAACCTGCTGAAGAAGCCGGTAAGCGAAGAAGATGACGTGACCACCACCCAAACCAGCTTCGAAGTCATTGAAGCGGAAGGGGAAGCAGACGTACTGGCCATCACTGCCTGCCCGTCTGGCGTGGCCCACACTTTCCTGGCCGCCAAGAGCCTGCAGAAGGCCGCTGCCCAGCAGGGGATCAAGATCAAGGTCGAAACCCAGGGCGCCAACGGCATCATCAACCGCATCACCGCCAAGGATGTCGCCAACGCACGCTGCGTCATCTTCGCCCACGATGTGGCCATCAAATACCGTGAGCGCTTCACCAATATCGAAGTCATCGATGTGAAGACCAAAGAGGCGATTCACAATCCGGAAGGTCTGCTGGCCCGCACTCTGGGCAACAAGGCAAACGCCGCCTGATAGCAGTCAGACTCAACCTATCATAAGGGGCCCATCACGGGCCCCTTTTCGTTGCCTGCCGAACAACCGCATATCATCCCACCGACCAAGCCACTGATTTAAAACATATTAACCAGTCACATCACGGATCTTGGCGAGCCGTCACAGAACGGTGACGTGTAAAAAAACAGCAATTGAAGCGCTGGTCAGATCTCATGTCAAATGGCTCCGCCTACTAAACTGGAGCATCACAAAAATGATAAAAATCAATAAATTGGTTCTGGCTGTTACCCTCACCCTCACTGCCACCCCCTTGCTGGCGGCCCACTGGGAGTGCGGCGAGCACGTGCGCTTTGGCCTCCCCTCCGAATCGGATCAGAAGCTCTGCCGTGAAGGGTATGCCGTCGGCTACAACTACGACTACAAGGTGGCGGACTGGGTCTCCTACCGGATGACCGCCCAGAGCGCACAGGGCACAGTGCCGCGCAAGGATGCCTTCGCCGAGGACAGGGAGATCCCGGTCGCCTACCGCGCTACCCTCTCCGACTACAAGGGCTCGGGCTACGACCGTGGCCATCAGGCCCCGGCGGGGGACATGAAATCGAACAAGAACACCATGAAAGAGAGCTTCCTGCTGAGCAACATGACACCGCAGATCGGGGTGCTCAACCAGAAGGCGTGGCGCGTGCTGGAGGACAAGGTGAACAAGTGGGCGGTCTCCCGCAAGGATGTGCAGGTGATCACCGGCCCTATCTTTACCGGCTCTGAAGAGTCCATTGGTCAGGGTGTGGCGATCCCGAGTGCCTACTACAAGATCGTGATGGACCCGGCCAAACTGCAGGCCATCGCCTTTATCATGCCGCAGGAAGAGGTGCCCATCAGCCAGATCGCCGACTACCGGGTCTCGGTGCGTCAGGTGGAAGAGCAGACCCAGCTCAACTTCTTCAGCGATATGCCCGAAGAGCAACAAGAGACGCTGGAAGCCCGCGTCTCCCCTATGTGGAACTGATCGCGAACACTCACCCGCAGATGGATTGACACCCCATCTATCTTGAACCGCGATAGAGGAAGGGGCCAACGCCCCTCGCAGCAGAGGGAGGTTCGCTCCCCCTGCCCTTTTCAGATGGCTGCTGACCCGTTGCGGCCACTGTTGCGGCCATTTTTGCGGCCACTAGTGTGGCATCACCCGACGACCCGCCCCGACTCACAGTTTGCCGCGCCGTTAGCTGCTATATTGCCCCCTCTTTGGCACTAACAGACTGAATTGACGCACATTTGCCTCGTCGCATCGGCCCGCAAACCGCTGCGCCACGGCGCAATTCAGCCCGACAGAGGACCTTTTGATGAAACAGACCCTTCTTGCCCTGACCCTCGGTGGCCTGCTGGCGCTCTCTCCCCTCGCCCTGCAGGCGGCCGAGAGTTCGATGCAGATGGAGCATGACCTCAATACCCTGGTCAGCAAACGCCAGGCGGTGGACATGCTGCTCGGCGAAGCGCTGCAGATATACAAGTCGCCAGCCAAGATCTCCCACGCCGGTTTTACCGCCAAGATGCCGAGCAATATGGAGCTGGTGACCGAGCGGCTGCTGGCCGCCTACCAGCTCGAGCCCTACCGCACCGACCTGCTGATCTCGGCGGCCAACGCCCAGATCTACAACGGCAACCTGAGCCGCGCCATCACCTTGCTGGAGCAGGCACAGGCCGTCGCTCCCGATGATCTCGACATCAACAGCTATCTCGCCATCTGGCAGCTGGTGAAGGGCAACAAGGAGGCCTCCCGCAGCTATCTGGCGAAAGTGGCGGATCGCAACGGCGGCCGCGCCGCCGATCTGGAGGAGATCATCGCCCGGGTGCAGCGGATCACCGCCGCCCCGCTGCAGACCGAACTGACCGAGGATCAGGTCAAGGCCACCAGGGAAGGCAAGCGCGCCATCGTCACTCTGGGCTACGCCCTCAATCCCGACGGCAGCATGGACAAGATCCTGCTGGGCCGCCTGCAAACCACCCTGACGCTGGCCAAGGCCGACCCTGAGGCGCTGATCATCCTGACTGGCGGCGTGCCGCAGAACCGCCAGACCGAAGGCAAGCTGATGGCCGACTGGCTGGCCAATCACGGCATCGACCGCAGCCGCCTGATTGAAGAGAACTACGCCACCAGCACGGTGGATAACGCCCTCTACAGCGCTTATGCCCTCGCCCGCCACCAGATTGACTATGCGGTGCTGGTGAGCTCCGCCAGCCATGTTCGCCGCGGCCAGACGGTGCTGGAAATCGCCTGCGACCAGATTGGCCCTGCCAACATCAAGGTGGCGAGCATCAGCTACCCCGACAAGCCCCTCGAGGAGCTGGCCACCCCGAGCGAGAGCGAGCTGCTCGGCATCTACCGCGACGCCCTGCGCACCTACGGCATGTGGAGCTACCGCTCCGCCCCGCTGATTGAGCGTTGATCGGCCATCAACACGAAAAAGAGAGGGAGGCATCATGCCTCCCTCTCTTTTTATTGGCCGATTATTGGCTGAGCTGCGCCCGTTAGCTGACGATAAAGCCCTGCGAGGGGGCCGCTTTGGGGTCGTCACCGAAGCGGTTCGGCCCCTGCTGGCCGTTGCAAACCATAAAGTAGATGAGCACCAGAGTGCCGATAATGGGGATAAGCCCGAGCAGCAGCCACCAAGCGCTGCGGTCGGTATCGTGCAGACGACGGGCCGCAACCGCCAGCGATGGCAGCAACACCGCCAGCGAATAGATGGAGCTTATCAGCTCCTTGTCGCCGCCAATCAGCTTGTCCACCATGCCGAGCAGCAGCATGACGATGACGTTACACAGCACGAACATCCAGTATTCGGTGCGGCGAGCCCGCCCGCTGAATACCGCATATTGCTTGAGGACCGAGATATACCAGTTCATTGCGCCTCCAGAGTGGCTGTTACGCCAGTGAGTAAAAAGAGAGTCGATAAAACAAGTAGTTAAGAGCTTAACGCGATCATCCCCCCGAGTCGACAAGGATGCCCGAACGCCTCCCAAACTAATCAGCGCCGGCAATGATTGACCGACCCGAACCGGGGAGAGCTGCGCCCCTGCAACAGGGCAAATCATCCCCATCAGCGCATCACTCTCGTCACAAGCAGGAAAATGGTGCTTAATAATCCATTAGCAATCGTATGGACTCAGCGTGAGGATAACGGTAGATTCGGCGCCCAATCCTGAACAGGATCTGTGTCTCCCTCCCATAATGAATCCACTTATTCATTACTTCTCCTAACACAGGGATAGCCATGAGTATTACACGCAGAGATTTTCTCAACGGCGTTGCCATCACCATTGCGGCAGGCATCGCCCCCATCAATCTGCTCAAGGCTGCCGAAGGCGGCAGCACGCTGGCGGATAAAACCCTGGCTTACCCGCCCGCCCTCACCGGCCTGCGCGGTAATCACCCGGGCTCTTTCGAGCCGGCCCACAGCATCGCCCGTGACGGCAAACAGTATGATTTTGCCAATATTCCCCTCGAGGGGGAGTACGATCTGGTGATCGTCGGCGCCGGGATCAGCGGTCTGGCCGCCGCCTGCTTCTATCAGCAACTGCTCGGCGCGGATAAAAAGATCCTGCTGCTCGACAACCACGACGACTTTGGCGGTCACGCCAAGCGCAACGAGTTCACCACTCCCGATGGCCTGCGTCTGGGTTACGGTGGCAGCGAATCCCTGCAATCACCGCGTTCGGTCTACAGCCCGGTAGCGCTGGGGCTGCTCAAGGCGCTGGAGGTCAACATCGACGAGCTGGCCAAAGGGTTCCAGCAGACCTTCTATCCGGATCTGGGGCTGAGCCGCGGCGTCTATTTCGACGAGAAGCACTTTGGCGTCAACAAGATAGTGAACGGCGATCCGGGTCACAACGTGGCGGATGACATCCCCCGCGATCGCCTGAACGGCCGTCCACTGGCAGAGTTTATCGGTGACTTCCCGCTGGATGATGCCGACAAGGCCGCCCTGTTGGCCCTGCACGAAGCGAAGATCGACTACCTGAGCGGCATGACCCGCGAGCAGCAGGACGAGTGGATCACCCGCAACAGCTACACCACCTTCCTGCGCGATAAAGTGGGCCTGAGCGAGCGGGCGATCACTTACTTCCAACAGCGCACCAACGACTTCCAGGCGGTCGGCATCGACGCCACCGCCTGCGCCGATGCGCGCCTCTGCGCCTTGCCGGGTTTCGACGGCCTCAATCTGACGCCGCTTGATGCCGAGGAGCAGGCGGAGCTGGACGATCCGTATATCTTCCACTTCCCGGATGGCAACGCTGGCCTCACCCGCCTGATGGTGCGCAAGCTGATCCCGCAGGTGGCGCCGGGCCACACCATGCAGGATGTGGTGCTGGCCAAGTTTGACTACGGCAAGCTCGATCTGCCCGAGCACAAGGTGCAGTTGCGCCTTGGCAGCACGGCGCTGCAGGCCAAAAACGTGCGCCTCGCCGATGGCAAGCTGGCGGTGGACGTCACCTACATCAAGGAGGGGAAACTGCATCGGGTACGGGCCAAGCAGTCAGTGATGGCGGGCTACAACATGATGATCCCCTACATGGTGCCCGAGATGCCGGAGCCCCAGAAGGAGGCGCTGCGCCAGAATGCCAAGGCGCCGCTGGTCTACACCAAGGTGGTGATCAAGAACTGGCAAGCCTTCGTCAAGCTGGGGGTGCACGAGGTCTACTCCCCCGCGGCCCCCTACAGCCGGGTCAAGCTCGACTATCCGGTCAACCTCGGTGGTTATGAGCATCCCAAAAACCCGGATCAGCCCATGTGCCTGCACATGGTCTATGTGCCGACCCTGCCGGGCAGCGGCCTCTCGGCCCGCGAGCAGTCCCGCAAGGGGCGCGCCATGATCCTCGGCATGCCGTTCGAGCAGCATGAGCAGATGATCCGCGAGCAGTTGCAGGGGATGCTCGGCAGCGCCGGTTTCAACCATGAGCAGGATATCCTCGCCATCACGGTCAACCGCTGGTCTCACGGCTACTCCTATGTCACCAACACCCTGTTTGATGACGAAGCGCAGTGCGAAAAATGGATTGAGCTGGGCCGCCAGCCCATCGGCAACATCACCATCGCCAACTCGGATGCAGGCTGGAGCCCCTACGCTCACGCCGCCATCGACGAAGCGTGGCGCGCCGTCAACGAGCTGGTTGCCCTGAGCAAGGGAGGTGCCCAATGAACCGCGCCCTGTCACTGTCGGCCAGCGCCCTGCTGCTGGCCCTGCCCACCCTTGCCGCCCACGCAGCCCCCGCCATGTCGGCGGGGGAATACGTGGCCAAGCTCGGCGATTGCGCCGCCTGTCACACCAGCGAGACCAGCAAGCCGCTGGCGGGCGGCAAAGGGTTCCCGACCCCCATCGGTATCGTATTTGCCACCAACATCACCCCCGACAAGACCCATGGTATCGGCAACTACAGCCTGCCGGAGTTCATCAAGGTGATGCGCGAAGGGGTGGCCCGCGATGGGCATCGCCTCTATCCGGCCATGCCCTACACCGCCTACGCCAAGATGAACGGTAAGGATCTCGAAGATCTCTATCACCATCTGATGCAGGAGGTGCAGCCGCTGGCCATCGCCAACAAGGAGAGCGACATCCCCTGGCCCCTCAACATGCGTTGGCCGCTGATGGGCTGGAACTGGGTCTACCACGATGACAGCCGCTTTACCCCGGTGGCGGGCAAGAGCGAAGAGTGGAACCGTGGCGCCTATCTGGTGCAGGGTGCCGGTCACTGCGGCAGCTGCCACACCCCGCGCGGGCTCGGTATGCAGGAGAAAGCGCTGACCGAGGCGGATCCCGTCTACCTGAGCGGTGCGGCGCTGGATGGCTGGTATGCCCCCGACATTCGCGGCAGCCGTTACAGCAAGCAGGCGCTGATCGATCTGCTGAAAACCGGCCGCAGCCAACATGAAGCGGTCGCGGGCCCCATGGGGGAAGTGATCACTCACAGCAGCCAGTATTTCAGCGACGCCGATCTGGCCAGCATCGCCACCTATCTGACCGACCTGAAAGATGAGCCGGTGGCGGAGAAAGGGGCCCGTGCCTATGCCAGTGCCAGCGGCAAGGCGGACTACGCCATGTACTGCTCCACCTGTCACGGGGTCAACGGCCAGGGCAATGACCACGTCATCCCCTCGCTGGTGAACAACCGCACCGTGCTGGCGGGCGATCCGTCGAGCCTGATCAACGTGCTGCTGCACGGCGCCGAAACACCGGTCACCCACGACCATCTGGGTTACCACATGCCGGGTTATGGCTGGACCCTGGATGACGAGCGACTCGCCGAGCTGGTCAACACCCTGCGCGCCTCCTGGGGTAATGAAGGCACCGCCGTCAAGGCAGCTGCGGTCAAAGCCCAGCGCGAGCTGCACGGCAAGGAGTAAGACTCCAGCTCCAGCGCCAGTGCAGCACAATCGCTCACGCTGCAGCATAAAAACGGGCCTCCACTGGAGGCCCGTTTGCTATTGGTGAACCGCTGGCAGGGGGTCACCCCTTGCGCGGTTTGGTGCCCGGCAGCGGTGCCGCTGGCTGGCGGTAATCGCCATAGGGGAAGATATTGCGAAAACGCTGGGCCACCGGCTCGGGGATGGAGCGGGAGAAGATCAACTTCACACCATCGCCATCGCGCTGCCCCACAATGCGACCGCGCACCGTGTCGTGGCGCAGGATCTGCTTTGCATGCTCAATAAAGGCAGGCGACACCTTGCCCTGCTTGACCACCACCTTGCCGGGAGCAAGGCGGATTTCGAACAGGGCACCACGCCCCAGCTTCATCAACCACCAGATCAGGGCTATCGCCACTATCAAGGAAATCCAGGCCATCTTCATCCCTCCCAAGCTCTTGATATAAGGCAGTATAAGCGGCCGTGCGCTCCGATTGTTTGGCGCCGATCACAGCCCCCGCGTCAGCGCAATAGCGCCTCTTTGCTCAGCAATCCTTCCCCCAGCCCACCAGCGTCTCGCGATAGAGCGCCAGCAAGGCTTCATCGCGCACCGCCACCCCGACCTGCTGCGGGCGATAGGCTGCCCAGTCATCGTGGGAGTGGCGTTTGCCATCGAACTTTTGCAGGGTGTGGCCGATGGCCGGGCCGCTGGTGATCACCCGCACCGGCCCCTCGCGCAGGGTAAAGAGGGTCGGATCAATCACATAGGCGATGGCGGACGGGTCGTGGACATGGCAACCGGAGAGCCCCAGCTTCTCGGAGTAGAAGCGCAGGTAGAAGCGGCTGACATCCCACAGGAAGCGGCCCGGCTCCCCCGCCTTGTCCCTGAGCTCATCCAGATAGGCGCTGCTGAAGAAGCTCTGCTGGGTCACGTCCAGCCCGATGATCACCACAGGCCAGTCTGCGGTAAAGACCCGGTCGGCGGCATCGGGATCGTCGTGGATATTGGCTTCGGCATAGGGGGTAACGTTGCCGCGATGGCCGTTGACGCCAAAGGCGCCGCCCATGACTACCACCTGTTTCACCAGAGAGACAATCTCGGGCGCCTGTTGTAGCGCCAGCGCCAGATTGGTGAGCGGGCCGATAGTGACGAGGGTGATCTCCCCCGGCGCGGCTTTCACCGCCTCGACAATATATTGCCAAGCGGGGCGAGGATCCGGAGCGATAGTCACCTCCCCCGCCTCCATGTCGCCAAAGCCGCTCGGGCCGTGGACTATGGTGGTGGGGCCGACCGGCTCGCGCAGCAGCGGGGCGGCAGCACCTTTGGCCACATCCGCCTTCATGCCGTACTTCTGCTTGAGCCAGAGGGCGTTGCGGGTGCCATTGGCGATGGTGGCGTTACCAAAAACTGTGGTGATGGCGAGCAGCTCGATGGCGGGGTGGGCCTCGGCAAACAGGATGGCCATGGCATCGTCGATACCCGGGTCGGTATCCAGAATGATTTTATGGGTCATGAGAAATTCCTACGGTGACAAACCCTGCGACAAAAGGGAGAGTCTACCCGGCTGACGGCCTCGTATCCCGGCATGGGATCACAGACCGGGCCTTTGCTCCCGGCAACGACACTCGGCTGGCGACGATCAGCACAAAAAAACGGCGCGGCCCTGTTGCCAGCGCCGCGCCCTTTATCGTTGTTTGTTATCTGCTATCTGGCACTGATCTGCCTGACTGCGCCCCTCAGTGCTTGCGATGCCAGCGCGGTGAGGTCGCCTTCTCCCCCCAGGGGGTCACGCAGGGGAGCAGCGCCCCTTCAATCACCACCTCGCTGCCCGCCAGCGCCTCGGCGATCTTCTGGTGCAGCACCCGCAACACCTTGCCCTCGTGCTCGGCCAGAGAGTGGCCCGCGGCAAAAAACTCCGGCTGATATTGCAGCGCCAGCTTCTGGGCAAATTCATAGGTGTTGAAGCAATCCGGCATCCGCTCAACCACATCTTCAAGCCGGGCCAACAAGCTGTTCAGTTCCCTGGTCATAGTGCTCTCTCCGTGTAGGTTAATAGCCAAAAACTACCCCTTATTGGATAAGTCACCAACGAGCAAACCCCAAAAGTGTGGGGAGGCACACAGTTCTCTCTTGCGTCCAGCTCGCGGTGAGCGGGAGAGATCTTGCCAGCTTTACATTCCGGTAACAAACAGCTACATTCAGACCGACTAATCAGTCGGTCATTTTTCATGCGGAGAACAACATGGGTGCGGCGCAGCTTCAACACACTCCTGAGGATATCCTCGCCATCAAGCTCTCCTTGCCGGATCAGCTGGCACGGCTCAAGCGGGCGAGTCTGGCTCACCCCATGCCCACCCTGGCCGAGCGCCGGGCACAACTGACCAAACTCAAGCAGGCGCTGCTCGCCCACAAGGGAGAGCTGTGCAAGGCGCTGGCAGCGGATTATGGCCAGCGCAGCAACTACGACAGTCTGATCGCCGATGTGCTGCCCTGCATCATGCAGATCAACTACACCCAGAAGCGGCTCAAGCGCTGGATGCAGCCTCACCGCCGCCACACCGGCCTGCTGCTGGCCCCCGCCCGGGTCGAGGTGCACTTCCAGCCGCTCGGAGTGGTCGGCATCATAGTGCCGTGGAACTTTCCGGTGATGCTGAGCCTTGGCCCCCTCATCACCGCCATCGCAGCGGGCAACCGGGCGATGCTGAAACTCTCCGAATTCACTCCCCATACCAACGCCGTGCTGCGCACCATGCTCACCAGCGTGTTTGACGAGCACGAGATCGCCATCATCGAGGGGGATGCCCAGATGGCGGCGGCGTTCAGCTCGCTGCCGTTCGATCACCTGCTCTTTACCGGATCCACTATGGTGGGCAAGCTGGTGATGGCCGCGGCTGCGCCCCAGCTCACCTCGCTGACACTGGAGCTGGGCGGCAAGAGCCCCTGCCTCATCGCCCCCGACATGCCGGTGGCCACCGCGGTCGAGCGGATGATCTTCGGCAAGAGCCTCAACGCCGGGCAGATCTGCGTCGCCCCCGACTATGTGCTGCTGCCCCGCAGCGAGGTGGAGAGCTTTATCGCCGCCTATCGCAGCCACTTCAGCAAGCTCTACCCGCAGGGGCTAAACAGTGCCGACTACGGCGCCATCATCAACGACCGCCAGTATCAGCGCCTCGTCAGCTGGCTGGATGAGGCCGAGCAGGCGGGTGCCGAGCTCCACCCCTGTGGCAGCCCTGCCCGTGACGACCAGCGTCGCCTGCTGGTGCCCCACCTGCTGACCGGAGTGCCCCATCATTGTCAGGTGATGCAGCAGGAGATCTTCGGCCCGCTGCTGCCGCTCATCCCCTACGACACCCTGGAGGAGGCGCTCGCCTATGTGGCCGAGCGGCCCCGCCCGCTGGCCCTCTATCTGATGAGCTTCGACCCCGGGCTGCAGGCGCGGGTGACCCGGGAGACCCACTCCGGTGGCATGGCCATCAACGAGAGCCTGTTTCAGGTGGCCGCCGACGATGTGCCGTTTGGCGGCATCGGCGCCTCTGGCATGGGCCACTACCACGGCCACGAAGGATTCCTTACCTTCTCCAAGGCGAAAACCGTGCTGACCCGCGGCAAGTTCACCACCGGCTCACTGATCCACCCGCCCTACCACAGCTGGATCCAGAAGCTGATGATGGCCTTCTTCCTGCGCTGATGGAGATGACCATGGATCAGACCAGCCCACCGCCACCAGCCATGACCGACAAGCGCCGCCAGATCCTGGATGCCGCCCTCGCCCTCTGCGCCGAAGATGGCCTGCAGGGGGCCGCCACCGCCCGTATCGCCAAAGCGGCCGGGGTGGCCAACGGCACCCTGTTCCACCACTTTCCGAGCAAGGAGGCGCTGATCCTCCAGCTCTATCAGGATGTGAAAACCCGGATGGGGGCCGCCATCCATGAAGCAGACCCCACCCTGCCGCTGTACGACCAGACCCGCCACTACTGGCAGCTGGCGATGAGGTGGATGCTGGCTAACCCCAATGAACTCAAATTCGTGCTGGGCTTCTTTCACTCCCCGCTGCTGGCCAGACCGGCCCGCAGCCAGATCCTGAACGATGCCTTGCGTTTTCTGCCCGCCCTGCTGGCAAAGGGGCAGGCCAGCGGCGAGCTGATGCAGGCTCCCGCGCCACTGTTGCTGGAGGTGTGTCAGGGCCAGTTCCTCGCCTGCGCATCACTGTTTGTCGATCAACCGGAGCTGGGAGAGGACGACTACTGGCAAGCCAGTGCGTTCGCCCTGTTCTGGTCAGCCATCTCAGGAGCCAATCCCCATGCAAACAAGGATGTTTGAATCTGCGGCCGCCCTTGGCCGCCACCTCTGGATCATCACCCTGCTCTGGGTGGTGGGTCGCACCCTCTGCCGCGCCGCCCGCACCGACGAGGCGGTACGTCGCGAATTGGCGCCGTTGCCGGACGGGCTGGCGATCCGCCTCGAAGTGGGCGGCATCGGCTACGCCATGAACATGCACAAGCAGGGTGGCCGCTGGTATCCCGGCGCGCCGGTCGCCCCTCATGCCACCATTCATCCACTGCGGGTGCGCTTCAAGCACCCCAATATCGCTTTTCGCACCCTGAGCTTTCGGCTCGGGGTCAATCAGGCGTTTGGTGAAAACCGGCTGTTGGTGGAGGGGGATCTGACCGTCGCCATGCAACTGGTGCGGGGGCTTGAGCAGATGCAGTCCCTGATCCTGCCCGCCTTTATCGCGCGGCCGCTGCTGCGCCACTATCCCGTCCCGACCAACAAATTCGGCCGGGCCTGCAACATCTATCTGGGTCTGGTGACCGGCTAACGCGCAAGGAGCCTTGAAATGAGCCGCTATTACGATTTCTTCTGCCCGGTCAAACTGCTGGCCGGTGAACAGGCGCTGGAGCAGCTGGCCAGCGAGCTGGCCAGCCTGGGGGCCCGTCGCCCGCTGCTGCTGACCGACAAGGGGGTCAATGCCACCGGCCTTGCCACCCTGCTGGCCAATGTGCTGGCCGAGGGGGATCTGCCGGTTGCCGCCATCTGGGACGAGATCCCGGCCGACTCCTCCACTGCCGTGGTGGAGCGGATCGCCAAACGCTATCGCGAGCTCGACTGCGACAGTCTGGTGGCGTTGGGGGGCGGCTCGGTGATCGACACCGCCAAGGCGGTGAACATTCTCACCTCCATGGGTGGCGAACATCTGCTCGACTACTCAGGCGCCGGTTGCCTGACCCGTCCCCTCAAGCCGCTGGCGGTGGTGCCCACCACGGCGGGCACAGGATCAGAAGTCACCCTGGTGGCGGTGATCAAGGATGAGGCGAGCGGGCGCAAGGTGCCCTTCACCTCCCCCTTCCTGCTGCCCCAGCTGGCGGTGCTCGACCCGCGCCTGACCCAGGGGCTGCCCCTCAATATCACCGCCGCCACCGCCATGGATGCCATGACCCATGCCATCGAGGCCTTTATCGGCACCGCCAAGAACCCGGTGAGCGATGCGCTGGCCCTGATGGCGGTGGAGAAGATCGCCAGCGCCCTGCCGCAAATCATCCACGATCCGCAGAACAAACTGCTGCGGCTGCAATTGGCGGAAGGCTCAACGCTGGCTGGCATGGCGTTCTCCAATTCCATGGTGGGGCTGGTGCACGCCCTCGGCCACAGTCTGGGGGCCCGTTGCCATCTGCCCCACGGCCTGTGCATGAACCTCTTTTTGCCCACCGTGCTCGACTACAACCGTCCCGAGGTGGATGGCGAACTGGCCCGGCTGCTGTTGCCGCTGGTGGGGGCCGAGTGCTTTGCTGCCACCCCGGCCCACCAGCGAGCGGAGGCGACCATCACCGCCATTCGCACCCTGCGCGATACCTTGTGGCAGGCGGTCAAGCTGCCGCGCACCATGAGCGAGGCAGGGGTGAGCGATCGCTCGCTACTGACCGAGATACGCGATCTGGCGATCAACGATGGCGCCATGCTGTTCAATCGCAAGGACGCCGACCGTGAGCAGTTACTCACCCTGCTGGAGCGGGCCTGGGCCTGATCCTGCCCCCTTGCCAGCACTCTTGGCTGACACTAACGCGGTGCCCGACTAGCAATCGGGCATCTTGATCTACCTCGCGATATTCACACCACACCATGCCAAAGCGCATGATATTGACCACGGGCTCTCATTATCTGTTCTATACCTTGGCTAACAGTTATGTTGTGCCGAGAGACCCAACTTTATGCCAGAGGTGCCCACCATGAGCGACATCATCCATCAGGCCAACCAGCAGCAGTTCATCTGTATGGTGGAGGGGAAAGAGTCGAGACTGCGCTACCGGCGGCTCGATGCCAAGACCATCGACGCCTACAGCACCTTCGTGCCCCCCGAGCTGCGGGTGCAGGGGATTGCCGATCAGCTGGCGCGTGCCTTCTTCAACTGGACTCAGGCGGAGGGGCTCACTATAGTGCCGAGCTGCCGCTACATTGATGTCTGGTTACGCCGCAATGCCAACAACTGAACCTCTGAACACCGCCCTCGAACAGCAATTCCAAGCCAAAACAGAAGCCCTGCTGCGGGCCGATCCGCAGCGGATGGCCTGCCTGCAAGCCGCGGCCGAGCTCAATCTGCCCGACTGGGCGCTGGGGGCCGGTTTTATCCGCAACCTCATCTGGGATCACCTTCATCACAAGGCGGTGCCCACCCCGCTCAACGATATCGACCTTATCTATCTCGATAAAAGCGATCCGCAAGGGCTGGCCGAAGCGGAGCACGAAGCTTGGCTCGCCAAACGCCTGCCCGGCCAGCAGTGGGAGGTGCGCAATCAGGCCCGCATGCACACGCGGCAGCTGGTGGCGCCGTTTGCCAGCAGCCTTGAGGCGCTCAGCCACTGGGTCGAAGTGCCCACCTGCATCGGCGTGCGCCTGAATCAGGATGGCGAGTTCGAGTGGCTCGCCCCCTACGGCTTTGCCATCAACTGGTCGATGCAAGTGAGTGCCAACCCCAGATGTCGCCAGGACAAACATATTTTTACCCAGCGCATCAAGGAGAAACGCTGGCAGGCTATCTGGCCTGACCTTCAGGTAAACTGGCCATAACCTGATTGCAATCTTTCGATAACCTTGGGCACACTAGGGGAAAAGCTGGTTGTAACTCAATGGGTTAAATAATGCGCGACTTCTTCTCTCTCGAACGCTGGCTACCGGGCCTCGCCGCCCTGCTGCATTACCAGCGCGCCTGGTTGATGCCAGATCTTCGCGCCGGACTCTCGGTGGCGGCAGTGGCGCTGCCCGTCGCCATCGCCTATGCCGAGCTTGCCGGGGTGGGTGCCATCGTCGGCCTCTACTCCTGCATCCTGCCCATGCTGGTCTATGCCCTATTCGGCACCTCCCGTCAGCTGATCGTCGGCCCCGATGCCGCCACCTGCGCGGTCATCGCCGCCGTGGTGACACCGCTGGCCGCTGGCGACCCGACCCGTCACTGGCAACTGGTGATGACCATGACCGCCATGACCGGCTTCTGGTGCCTGATTGCCAGCCGCTTCAAGCTGGGAGTGCTGGCGGACTTTCTCTCCCGCCCCATCCTGATGGGACTGCTCAATGGTGTAGCCATCACCATCATGGTGGGCCAGCTCTCCAAGATCTTCGGCTTCACTTTCAGCGAACGTTACCTCATCGAGCGGATCGCCAGCGGGGCTACCTATATTACCCAGACCCATCTGCCGACCCTGGCCATGAGTCTGGTAGCCCTACTCACCCTGCTGCTGGCCAAGCGCTACAAACCGGCATGGCCCTCCTCCATGGTGGCCATGGTGGTGACCGCTGCGCTGGTGTGGGGCTTTAATCTCGGCCAGTTTGATATCGCCACCCTGGGGACGGTGGGCTCCGGCCTGCCCGCCTTCCAGATGCCGGAATTTCCCCCCGGTCTGATGCGGGAGCTGGTGCTGCCCGCCCTTAACCTCGCCATGGTGAGCTTCGTCTCCATGATGCTGACCGCTCGCAGCTTTGCCGCCAAAAACGGTTATGAGATAGACGCGGACAAGGAGTTTCGGGCCCTTGGCATGGCCAACCTCGCCTCCGCGGTCTCTCAGGGTTTCGCCATCAGCGGGGCGGATTCGCGCACTGCGGTCAACGACGCCAACGGCGGCAAGAGCCAATTGGTCTCCATCATCGCTGCGGCGGTGATCGCCCTCATCACCTTCTATCTGACGGCGCCGCTCAAATATATACCCACTGCCGCCCTCGGGGTGGTGCTGGTGATGGCCTCCCTGTCGCTCACCGATTTTCGCGGGCTGTGGGCGCTGCGCAACTCCGATCGCTCCGCGTTCTGGCTGGCACTGGTCACCTTTATCAGCGTGCTCACCATGGGGGTGATCCCGGGGATCACCCTCGCCGTGCTGCTGGGGCTGTTCCAGTTCCTGCGCAATGTGATGCGCCCCACCGACCAGCTGCTCGGCATGGATGACGAGGGGGTAGTGCGCACCCTGGGGGACAACGAGCAGGCCAAGGCGATCCCGGGCATTCTGGTCTATCGCTTCAACTCGCCGCTGACCTACTTCAACGCCCCCTACTTCAAGCGGCGGGTGCTGGCCCTGCTGGTGCAGGATCCCCACAATCCCAAGTGTCTGGTGATCGACGCGGTCGCCTGCTTCACCCATCAGGACATCAGCGTGATGAGCATGGTGGGGGAGCTGCACAAGGATCTGAAACGGCGCGGTATCCATATGGTGATGGCGGGTCGCCACGGCCAGATGACCCACTGGCTCAAACAGGCGGGCGTACGGGTGGGCGATGAGGGGATCATCCTCTGCCCGGATATGTATCAGGCGCTGCGCATGACCCGCTGCTACCGCGAGCCGGTGTTCAGGGATGACGAGGTGGTGGAGAGCACCACAGATGCTATCCGCTCCCACTGGCCGCAGGATGATGCCCTGCCCGACTCGGCGCGCCTCACCCTGCCAAGCGAACAGGAGGCGGGAGCCACGCCTGCCTGATCCCCTGGCCTGATCCCCCGGGTCGGGCAATCCTGCACAAGGATTGCACCGGCCTTTGCCTTGGTGTTAAATGCGCCCCCAGAGGGCACTCCCCCGTGCCCTCCCAGCTGTTGGACATGCCATGCAATCTCAATCCCACGCAGGCCCGGGCACGCTCTTTGCGCTAACCTGGCCGCTCTTTATCGATCTCGCCCTGCACTTTCTGACCGGCGCCCTCAACACCTTCATGGTGGGTCACGTCTCCTATCAGGGAGTGGCCGCGCTGGCGGTCGGCAATCAGGTGTTCGATCTCGCCATCACATTGTTCAGCTTCGTCAGCATCGGTACCAGCGTGGTGATAACCCAGTATCTGGGCGCGGGCGATCGGGAGAAGAGCCGGGTGGTGATCCACACCGCCATCGGCTTCAACCTGCTGATCGGGCTGGTGGCCGCCATCGGCGTGATGGCGGGGGCCAGCACCATGCTGGCGCTGATGAACCTGCCCGCCAACCTGATGAGCGACGCGACGCTTTACTTGCAGATCATCGGTCTCTGCCTGTTGCCGGAGGCCGCAGCCCTCTGTCTGGCGGCTACCCTGCGCGCCCACGGCCACACCCGTCAGGCGATGTATGTGACCCTGATCGTCAACCTCATCACCTTCGTCGGCAACCTGCTGCTGCTCTACGGCTGGTTCGGCCTGCCCCAGCTGGGGGTCGCAGGTGTTGCCATCAGCACGGTCGCGGGCCGACTGGTGGGCGTGGTGCTGCTGGTGTGGCTGGTCGCCCGCAAGACCGGTATTCGACTGGTGGTGCGCGATATCGTCCACCCCAGTCGGGAGATGCTGGGCAAGGTGCTCCATATTGGCCTGCCTGCGGCGGGGGAAAACCTCTCCTGGATGCTGCAGTTTATGGTGGTGACAGCCTTTGTCGGATTGCTGGGTGACAAGGCGCTGGCGACCCAGTCCTACTTCTTCCAGATCTGCCTGTTTATTTTGCTGTTTGGCCTCTCCATCGGCCTTGGCAACGAGATCATCATCGGCCATCTGGCGGGCGCCAGACAGTTCGAACGCGCCTATCAGCAGTTGCTCAAGAGCCTCAAGCTGGGGCTGATGGTCACCTGCGTCATCGCCGTGGCGGCGGCCCTCAATGGCCGCACCATCATCAGCCTCTTTACCGATGATGCCAACATCATCACCCAGGTGGCGCAGCTGTTTCTTATCAGCCTTATCCTCGAGCCCGGCCGCACCTTTAATCTGGTGGTGATCAACGCCCTGCGGGCCACCGGGGATGCCCGTTTCCCCCTCTACATGGCGTTGCTCTCCATGTGGGGAATTGCCGTGCCACTCTCCTATTTCCTCGGTATCATGCAGGGCTATGGACTGGTCGGTATCTGGCTGGCGCTGGCCTGCGACGAGTGGGTGCGCGGTCTGGCCATGTTCTGGCGCTGGCGCAGTCGTCGCTGGCAAAACAAAATTCTTGTTGAAACAAAAGCGGAATCACAATGAAGAAGATAGGACTCTTGCTGGCTGCCATCCTGCTCAGCCCCCTGGCCATGGCGCAAACTGCCCCTGCCGCTCCCAAGGCTCAAGCCACCCAGACCTGGTATGTGGCCCCCATCGCCATCGATGAAACCAGCGACGCCCAGAAGGCGCTGACCAAGGACTTCATGGCCCAGATGATCAAGACCATCAAGATCAACGAGTACCAGACCGGCAAGGCGGTGGGCAACACCAAGAAGCCCAAGTGGCTGATCCGCACCAAGCTGATGCCCGCCAGCAACGAGCCGCTGGTCGGCAAGAAGCACCCTCAGGGTCTCACCTACGGCAAGGGCAACCCGACCCAGGAGATCGTCGGCGAGCTGCTGATGAACGGCACCCTGGTGGCTCACATCGGTCAGGGCTGGCGTGAGCCAATCGTCCCGGGCACGCCGGTGGCTGACAAGCTGAGCATCGCCAACTATCGCTACGCCATCGGGGATCAGGCCAAGTCGGCGGATCTGGAAGAGCTGGCTGCCCAGATAGGCTTTGAAGCGGGCAAGGTGATCCACCGCGACGGCAAGCCGCTGCCCGAGAAGAAAAAGAAAAAAGAGCCGGCGGACGAAGAAAAACAGTAACGTCGCCAGCCCCCAGACAAAGGGGCCACACGGCCCCTTTGTTGATCCTGTCCCCTCACGCCAGCGCCGCCCCTGTTGTGACTTACCGCACAGTTTTGTGCACCATCCAGATTGATAAATTACTTATCTTGTTTTAATTCAATAAGTTATAAATATCCCGTCAAATACTCCAAATGATTGCCCCCAAATTCGATCAGGATCACATTTATCCCCGGCACTAAGGGGTAGCTTTGGTCTTACAGGCACAATCAAACGAAACCAAGGAGGTTCCATTACATGTTCCCAGAGTACAGAGAACTCATCTCGAAACTTAAGAGCAGTGATGTCCATTTCCAGAAGAAGTTTGACTTGCACAACGACCTGGATGCGGAGATTAGAAAGTTGGAAAAGCATCACGCCAGCGACTATAGCGCCGAGGTGAGAGATCTGAAAAAACAGAAACTCAAACTGAAAGAGGAGATATACGACATCCTCAAACAACATCCACACTAGATGCCTCGAAGAATACCCGGATAAGCAATTTATCCTCCAGCCCGGCCCAAGAGCCGGGCTTTTTGTCGTTTCAGTCAATTAGTTGGCGCCCGTGCCTACCGACATTGCCGGTTGTTTGTTACATTTCCCTTTGGAATTCAAGGTATAACGGTGATGGTAACATGAGCATAAAACGATCTTTTTATCATCTCTTGCTGCTTTGCCTGTTCGCATTGAACCAGCCCCTGCGGGCTCAGGAGCCGGAGCTGGAGCTGTGGCACTCCCAGCAGGCCGGTTACGTGATCGACGAGGTGATCGCCCGCTTCAATCAGGAGGGCAACCACAGCGTGCGGGTCACCCAGATCGAACCGGGCAAGATCAAGGCGGATCTCCTGCTGGCGGCGCAAGCCAAGGGGCTGCCCGATCTGATGTTGATCCCGTCCGACTTTATCGGTCTCTATCGCCAGATGACCCTCGCCCCCCTCCCCGCCGAGTGGTTTTCCCCCGCACTGATGGCCAGCGCCCTGCGTTATGTCACCCTCGACAGCCAACGCTGGGGCATGCCCATGATGCAGGGCAACCACCTGATGCTGTTTTACAACAAGGCGCTGGTCTCGGCACCGGTGACCCAATGGCAGCAACTGGCTGCCATCACTCCGGCCCTCAAGGCCAAGGGGGTCTACCCCGTCAGCTGGCCCTATCACGACATGTACTACTTCGCCGCCTTTTTGCACACCTTTGGCGGCTTGCCGGTGACCGAAGGGCGTATCACCCTCGACACCCCGGCCATGGTGCAGGCACTGGAGGCCTACCGCACCGTCGCCAGCGAGCAGTGGATCGATCCCGACTGCGACTATGACGCCGCCCTCGCCCGCTTCAACGAGGGCAAGAGTGCCTACCTCATCAACGGAGACTGGGCTTTCAATGATCTGGTGAAAAACATGGGGGATCAGCTGGGGGTCGCCCTGCTGCCCCACTGGCAAACGCGCCCAATGCACTCCATGAGCGGCGCCTACGTGATGGGCGCCTCCCGCTGGGCGATGGACGATGAGGATCGGCAGCCCGTCATCAAGGCGCTGATGGCCTTTATCCAGCGTGAGGATATCCAGCAGTTCATCTATCGACAGGGTGCACTGTTGCCGGTCAATCAGCAGGCCTTTGCCACCATCAGCCACAACCCCACGCCTCGGGAAAAAGTGCTGCTGGAACAGTTCACCCTCACCACCCCCATGCCCTCCGACAGCGCCATGTCCATTGCCTGGCAAGCGATGGATAAAGGGTTCGAGCGCTTTAAAGAAGGGATCAGTGCCGCCGACACCGCCCGCTACATGCAGCAGCTGGCCGATCAGCAGTACCGGCAGGTCAAAGCACCATGAACCATCGCACCGTTCGGCTCGGCCCGACCCTCATCATCATCCTGTTCACCGTGGCCCTGCTGCCAGCGCTGCTGGCCAGCGTGGTGCTGCTGACCCGCCAACACCAGATCATCGCCCAGAGCGAGCAGTCACAGCTGGAGCGGGCCCTCACCAGCATGACTCGCGAAGCCCGTTTTCGCAGCGAGATGATCGGCACCCAGATCAATCAGCTCAGTCAGGATCGGGTGCTCCATCAGGCCCTCGACAACTTCCTTTTCTCCAGCCATGCCCGGCTGGCACTGGCCGCCTTCATCAAGTCCAACAGCCTGCTCACCTCGGCCTATCTCATCGATGACAAGGGGCTGGTGGTGGAGTACATCAATGGCCAGGCCTCCCACCTCGAATCGAGCAATCTGATGCCGCAGCTGATGGCCTGGAGCAAGACCCGCGAGGCGAAACAGGGCAAGCATCTGCTACTGCCCGTCGATGATCCCGTGCTGGTTGGCGACATGGAGCAGAACCGCAGCGGCGGGCTGGCACTGGTGGCCCCCATCTATCGCAATCACCAGCGCGCAGGGGTGATGCAAACCCCTTCCGGCTTCGTGATGGCCATTCTCCCCTGGCGACAGATGGCCCAACTGCTGGAGCCCTATCTCAAGGGGAGCGAATATCTGGTGATCTCCCAGGGCAAGAACCGTCTCTACGAAGGGGCTCACCAGAGCGCCAACGCCACGAACGACACCGAGCCCGACAAGGAGAGAGTGCCAAGCAAGATGGCGCAACCCCTGGTCATCGGCTGGCCCCAGCTGGAGCAGGAGATCACCCCCACCATCACCCTTTACAGCTACAGCGATGACAGGGTCAGCGAGCTCAACAAATCCCAGCAGCTGCTGACCGGCAGCATTGTCGGCATGTTGCTGCTGGTAGCCATCGGCTGCGTCTGGCTCACCCGCTGGCTCACCCGACCGCTGCGTTCACTGGCCGCGCTGGTGCGCAGCTATGGCAAGGGCAACTACCAGCAACAGCAGGCACCGCTGCGCTTTGTCGAGTACGACGAGGTGCGCCAGCTGCTGCAGGAGATGGCCAGCACCATCTCGGCCCAGGTGCGGGCGCTCTACCAGCAAAACGAACAGCTGCAGCGCGCCAATAGCGAGAAAGAGGCGTTCAACCAGCGGCTGCTCGGTTTCAACGACGAGCTGGAACAAGAGGTCGCCTCGCAAACGACCGCCCTGCGCTCGGCCCTGAGCCGGGAGGAGCGCAGCCGCCATATCCTGCAATCCTGGCTGCAGTTCGGCCTGCACCAGCAGCTCGATATCGATATTGCCGAGCTGGCCAGCTCTGCCCTGTTGCAGCTCTCCCAGCTCTATCCGGGCCACCGCTGGGGACTGGTGATCCGCCGCGACGGAGAGCCTCACTACTCCCTGACCCAGGGGGTGGATGCCCCCTTGCGGGATGCCCTGCAGGAGAAGCTGGCCCAGCTGATAGATGAAGAGATCAGACACTCCGAATGCCAGTGGGATAACACGCTCTGGAAGATCATGACCCTGCCCGGCAGCCAGAGCGGCGTGCTGTTTGGCTATCTGATGGTGAGCGCCGAAGGGCTGGAGTCCGAAGACAGGGCCATCTTGCGGCTGTTTGCCAAGCAGCTGGCGGTGGGCATCGAGGGGCGACTCTTTACCGATGAGCTGGCGCGGGTCGCCCGCACCGACAACCTCACCGGGCTGCCCAACCGGCAGGCGTTCGAAGAGGCCTTCCATCACTACCAGGCGGTGCTGGCGCGCCATCCCGAGCGTCACCTTTCCCTCTTCATGCTCGATCTCAACGGCCTCAAGCGCACCAACGACCAATATGGGCACGAGGCGGGCGACGCCCTGCTGATCCAGATGGCACGCCAGCTGCGCACCCTCTGCCGTCAGGATGAGAAGATCTTTCGCATCGGCGGCGATGAGTTCGTGCTGCTGGCGGAGGCGGATCACCTTGCCAGCCAGCGGCTGGCAGCCCGACTGGAAGCAAGCCAGCACCACGCCACCGTGCAGCATGGCGAGCACAGCTTCCCGCTGCGTTTTGCTATCGGCTGGAGCAGCAGCGACCAGACCCCGCTGGCAGAGCTGAGCCGGGTGGCAGACGATGCCATGTATGCCGACAAGGCGCGCTTCTATCAGGAGCAGCAGTAAAACTGGATGCCTCCGGCGTTGGCGAGCCTTTCGCCAACCCCCTGATGACCTCGCAAAAATGGCGTGCAACGCTAGACGCGGCGCGGGCCATGACTAAGATAGGGGCTCTTGATGTTTCGATTCGGAAGGGAGTAGGAAATGGAGTTAGTACTTGGCCCGCTGGAGGCCCGCGTCATCGGCTGTCTGATTGAAAAAGAGATCTGCACCCCGGATCAATATCCCCTCTCCCTTAATGCGCTGGTCAACGCCTGCAATCAGAAGAGCAACCGCGAGCCGGTGCTGGAGCTCTCCGAGCTCGATATCCGCGCCGTGGTGGACGAGCTGATCCGCAAGCGGCTGGTGGTCAACACCGCCGGTTTCAACGCCCGGGTGCCCCGTTACCAGCACAGATTCTGCAACACCGAATTTGGCGAGCTGAAATTCAGCGCCCAGGAGCTCGGCATCGTCTGCGAGCTGCTGCTGCGCGGCCCGCAAACCCCGGGGGAGCTGCGCTCACGCACCAACCGCCTCTGCAGCTTCGATGATGTCACCGAAGTGGATGCGGTGCTCGGCGCCCTTATCGAACGTGGCCCCTACGTGGTCAAGCTGCCGCGCGAGCCGGGCAAGCGCGAATCCCGCTACGCCCATCTGTTCAGCGGCGAAGTGGATATTCAGGCGATGATGGATGCCTCTCCTGCCGCGGCCTATGCCTCCCCTGCCGCCGACCGCCTGAGCGAGCTGGAGCAGGAGGTGAGCGAGCTCAAGAGCCGTCTCGCCGCCATGGAAGCACGGCTGGCGGCGCTGGATGGTCAGGGCTGATCGCCTTTACCATCGCTACTCTCTATCAGGGAGCCGGGGCTGATGTGCCCGGCTCCCTGCGTTTTTTCATCGTGAGGAAATGCCCGTGATCACCCTGATTAAAGAGTCTGACCACCAGAAGATGCCCTGGAAAAACCAGCAGGGCACCAGCAGCCAGATCCTCATCTCCCCCAAAGGGACGAGCCTTGCCAAACTCGACTTTGACTACCGACTGAGCTCGGCCCCCATCAAGAGCGCGGGTCCTTTCTCCCCCTTTCCCGGCTATCAACGCATTTTGCTGCCGGTGAGCGGGGCCGGCTTTGTGCTCAACGGCCACCCCTACGCCACCTTCGAGGCGGCGCACTTTAGCGGCGATGAGGAGACCCACTGCGAGCTGCTGAAAAAAGAGGTGACCGATCTGGGGCTTATCTACCATCCGGATCGCATCAGCGCCAACGTGCGGGTGCTAAACCTCCCCTTCCCGCTGACCCTTACCCTCGAGCCAGAGAAGACCTACCTCTGCCACCTGCTGAGCGGCCAGCTGACCGTGCAGGACAAAGAGGTGGCCATCAACGAGACGCTGGTGGTGACCGGCGAAGAGAGCATTCACTTCGAATGCCAGAAGAAGACCGCCATCGCCTTCTTTACCCTGCAGGCCAAATAGCGCGAAAGTCGGCGGTGTGCAGTCATGCCATGCCACACGCAAGCAGCAGAGATGAAAAAGCCGGGTAATCCCGGCTTTTGCTATTGAGGCAACCGGCTCGATGCCGGTTATCGCCTTAGTTGACCTTGAAGGCGCCCTTCATCATGGCGAAGTGGCCGGGGAAGGAGCAGAAGAAGGTGAGGTCCTTGCCCGCCAGACCGTCGGTCTTGAAGGTAACGCTGCTGCTCTCGCCGCCGCCGATCAGCTTGGTATGAGCCAGCACCCTGGGATCATCCTTGGGCAGATAGTCATTCTCGGCACCGGCGCTCATCCCGGCAGTCGCCACGGTCTGATAGTCGGCAGTGCTGGCCAGCACCCAGTTGTGGCCCATGGCGGTAGCAGGCAGCTTGCCGGTGTGGTTCAGGGTGACCGTCACCTCTTTGCAGGTGGCCGGCACGCTCATCTCTTTGAGGTTGTACTGCATGGCATCATTGCCTTCGATGACCAGTGCACACTCATCCGCCAGCACGGGGGCAGCCAGGGTACTCAGCAACAGCAGGGTAATCGCCTTTTTCATCATCTTCTCCTTTGATTGGCAATGGATGGCAACGACTTGGCGGATGCGGTTAACGCTTCGCAAAGATGCCGTCTAAATCAACCTTCATTTTACTCAATTGTCTTCAATCGGCTATGGCTTTTGACCAAAGCTGCGGGCCAGGTCACCAGATGGTGCAGCACTCGCCAATATCTTTCCTCACGGATGGACGATACGACCCGCTACAGCCACAGGTTCAAAACTGTTTAATTTTTTCTGCCCTTTTCCCTCCGATTGCGCCTATCGGGGCTCGCCCGGCGGGTGCCCCTTGGCTAAGCTAGCGCCCCGATATGAACCTTCTCCAGATGAGAGCGCCGGATGATTGCAATGACCCCCGTGGCGGCCCTGCGCGGCCTGCTGCTGACCCTGCTGCTGGCGCTGGCCGGCTGCCAGCCCACCCCGCCTGCCCAGACCCGCATTCAGGGCAAGACCATGGGCACCTACTATGTGGTAACCCTGAGCGATAGCTACCCCGGTGGGGAGCCCGCCCTCAAAAGCGACGTAGAAAGCTTGCTGGCCCGAATGAACAAGGAGATCTCCACCTACGATCCGGGCTCGCTCATCTCCCGTTTCAATCAGGGGCCCGCCAACACCCCGTTTGCCATCCCGCCCGCCATGGCCATCATCGTCCAGCAGGGCCTTGATGCCGGTAAGCTGACCGATGGCAAGCTGGATGTGACCGTGGGGCCTCTGGTCAATCTGTGGGGCTTTGGCCCGGACAAACGCCCGGTCAAGCGACCCGATGAGGCAGCTATCGCCGCCGCCCGCCACAAGGTGGGGATCGACAAGCTGACCCTGACCCCGCAGGGGGATCACTTCCTGCTCGAAAAAACGATCCCGGATCTCTATCTCGACCTCTCCACCCTCGGCGAAGGGGCCGCCTCCGACGAGATTGCCGCCCTGCTCGAGGGCAAGGGGGTACACAACTACCTGATCGAAGTAGCCGGTGCGGTGCGCAGCAAGGGCAACAACAGCAAGGGCTCGCCGTGGAGAGTGGCCATCGTCGAGCCCTCCGATCAGCCGGGGGCGTTTTCCGATATCGTCATCCCCAACGGCATGGCGCTCAGCACCGCGGGCAGCTATCGCAACTACTACGAGCTGGATGGCCAGCGTTACTCCCATATCATCGACCCCGCCACCGGCCAGCCGGTCACTCACAAGCTGGTCTCCGCCAGCGTGATCACCCCGACCGCGCTGGAGGCCGATGCCCTCGATACGGCCCTGATGGTGATGGGCCCCGAACAGGCGATGGCTTTTGCCAGACAGCATAAGCTGGCTGTCTATCTCATCGTCAAAACCGGACAGGGATTCAAGGCCGAGTACACGCCGCAATTTGCCCCTTATCTAGCAGAGAAGCGGGCAGAGAAACGCTCCTGAACATAAGGCCCCGAGAGCGGCAATGCTGCTCAGATAAGCACATTTTTGACTGATTATTCATAAATGCGACTTGAGTTGGGGGAGCAAGGCTGTTTC
>NZ_JAPDBM010000067.1:0-26412 GCF_027705265.1 Aeromonas sp. QDB11
TTGGGGCATGCAGTCGTGGCAAGCCCTCCGATGCCATATCGGCTCTTGAAGCTGGCTGAGGGTCATGGGTAATCAGGATCTATTTTGTTGGTCAGTGCAAACAGCACTGCTTGTACTTCTTGCCGCTGCCACAGGGGCACGGCTCGTTACGGCCAATCTTGATGGGTGCCTCCACTGGTTGAGAACGTGCCGGGCGCTCGCTGCGTTGCGCCAGAAAGTGGGCATGCAGGATACGAGCGGCAAAGCGGGCCTTGGTGGCTTGTTCTTGCAGGTGTTCATTGCTGAGCGCTTCGAGCGATGTAGGCATCTTCTCCAGGGGTTCAGATATCATCGCCAGTGCGGCAGCTTCAGGAGCAGGTAGCGCGGGCCACGGGGCCAGCTCAAGACCTCCCAGGTAACCACCACACCAGTCGTGGATCAGCGGGACCCATTCCCCGTGTCGCTCAAATTCCGGCGCCACCGGGAAATAGTCTTCAGGCGCATAGGTCATATGACAGAGTTTTTGGGTGAATAGAAGTTGAGCTTGTGATATTAAAAAGTCATCGAAAATACGATTTGGGGGATGCTTGCCCCGGTCAAGAATGGAGTGATGGGGATGCTTCTCGCAAAAAATTGCTACGCAAAGGACAACTTGAAAATTGGAAAAACAATAAAATTGGGCACGTTGTATGAGTATAGAGATATAGAAAGTGCTCAAATCGTCGATGATGGCGAAGGTAAACACTCTTTTGTACTAAATTTTGATGGAACAGTTGATATTGAACCAAAGTGGTTCAATTTCATACTTCAGGGGGCAATCAGCGTAGGGGGCGATGAGAACCATCCACGAATCCTAGGGAGCATGAGCGCAGCGATAGAACATCTTCACATTGTTGAAAATACTGGGCAAATACTCAGGGTACGAGACACACGCGCAAGCATTCATCGAGAAGCTCTTAACGGATTCATTTTTTGTGTATCACGCGTTAGAAAAAAGCGTGATGCTGTTGGATTATTTCCAAACTACGATGACTGTTGGTATATGACGGCATCAAAAGCTCACAGCCTTGGACTTGAGCTTTCAATATTACTCCGTGATCGGATTACCTCCGGACGCCACTCAGGTAATCACATCGTTGATCCAAACGTATCATTAGAAAATCTGTCAATTTACTGCCGACATGAACCAGTGTCTTACTTGAGTCGTGAGATTCATATTTCTGATACCAGCGACTTCACGATAGAACACTTTATGCGCAAAATCTCGGATATGGCTTTTGTGAAGCCCCCCTCTTTCTCAGCAGAAAAAGAGTACCGATTTAGTTTCACTATTGTTGCTGGAGAAATGATCCTTATGCCTACAGTGAAAAATGTTATTTTGAAGGCTGAACACTTAGTTGATTGGACTGTATAGCGTTAGGGAAGGTGCGAACAAGTCCCTGACATGAGATCATGTTTGTCATCTGGAGCCATGGAACAGGGTTCATCATGAGTCATCAACTTACCTTCGCCGACAGTGAATTCAGCAGTAAGCGCCGTCAGACTAGGGAAGGTGCGAATAAGTCATATGGCACGAGAGCATTTACTGGTAACCCATTGATATTAAATGACTAAAATTTTCATTTTTTGTTCGTGGGATACTTGTTCGCACTTTCCTTAGTTGACAGTATAGGAAATTTTAATTCTTACCTTTCTCAAAAGGTAACTGCCTTTTGCGAAAGTCGGCACTCTCTATTGTATCAGGTCCTCGTTTGGAAAAAAATTCCCCGTCCAAATTTGCCTATCAGACGAACCTCCAGGAGGTCGCTACCTCGCCACCGGCAGGTCCTCCCAGCGAGTGGTGTAACAGGGGCTCAGGTGTTCTTGTCGCATCATCCACTCGGCTGACTTCGTGCCTTGGCTGGCAAAGCCTATGCGCCCTAATCCCTTGGCTTTGATCTGGTCCATCACAGCCATCAGCGCATCCGATTGAGCATAGGACGGGGCAAACAGATCTGCCTGTTGCTGCCCCTTGGGGGTGAACTCACTCAGCATGACGCCCCCCTTCTGATAACGGTAACCGTCGCGCCAAATCTGCGGTAGTAGCACGTTCACTTGCTGCAGCAACAACCGAGTGTCATCGCTAGGGCAAACTAGCCGAACGCCAGCCTGCTCACTGTAGTAAGGCGCTCGTTCGTCAAAGGGGCTGGTTCGCACGAACAGGTGCACCCGCTGGCAACACATCCCCTCGGCCCGCAGCTTCTCGGCTGCGCGAGCCATAAAGCCTGACAACGCTTGGGCCATTTCCCCACGGTCAGTCACGCGCTCCCCAAAGGAACGACTTGAGAGGATCTGCTGCTTCGCCGCCGGTTCAACTGTCAGCTCTGCGCAAGGCAGGCCACGCAGCTCCTGTACGATCCGCTCGACCACCACGCCGTATTGGGCGCGTAACCCTTTGGCATCGCTAGCCACCAGGTCAGCCACGGTGTTGATGCCTTGCGCCGCCAACTTGGCTCCCAAGCGCCGTCCTATGCCCCACACCTCATCCACCGGGGTGATAGCCATCAGCCGAGCGCGGCGCAGCTCGTCACGCAAGTCCACGACGCCGCCAGTGGCAGGCCATTTCTTGGCTGCATAGTTGGCCAGCTTAGCAAGGGTCTTGGTGGGGCCGATCCCAACCCCTACCGTTAGGCCGGTCCATTGCCACACTCGCTGCCGGATCTGTTGTCCATAGGCTGTCAGGTCCCCGGCAAACGACTCCGACAGTGACAGGAATGCTTCATCGATGTAAAGGAAAGAAGAACAGCCATGGACATGACTTCAGCTCAGACATTCCGCTACTCAATCTCTGATGTCGGATGTCCATAGAAAGAACCTCTTTTCCAGGAAATTGGGGCTTGAAGTCCATACCTGCGCAATTGCACCCATTTGACCAGTCAATTGCATTGGTACTGACCACCGCGTGCATCCGACTTGGCCAGTGGGCAGCAGAGACGCAACAGGCAGAAACCGGCCAGAAGCAGTCAGTCAATCATGCGTTACAGTGATTTTTTGCAGCTCTTTATAGAGCCGTTAGCTGCTGCCACCAATAATCCATAGGCCTGCCAGTCGTCAGACAGTCTTATTCTCGATCAGACGATTGCCCCGTCGATGACCAGTAGCTCACCGGTGATGGAGCCAGAGTCCGGTCTTCGGATGCAGGACTCCTGGCTTTGCTCACTCAGCGCCGATCCCGGCCATCGGTTCAGTTTGGCCCCAGCCACCGCCCAGAGACCTGAACAGGTCAACCAGCGCAATCTGCCGTTCCGTGCTGATTTGAATTAGTGTGGTCTGGTTGCTAAAGGTGCTGCGCTGGGCGTCAAGATAACGCAGGTAGTCGTCCACGCCGCCCTCGTAACGCGCCTTAGCCAGGGCCATCGCAGCCTCGCTGGAACCGGCCAGAGCCTGGCGGGCAGCCTCCTCGCGGCGCAGGGTGTCGGTGGCGGCCAGGGCATCGGCCACTTCGCGGAAGGCGGTCTGGATGGTGCCTTCGTAGTCGGCCACCGCCGCGTCCTGGCGCACTTCGGCGAGGTCCAGGTTGGCGCGGTTGCGGCCACCGGCGAAGATCGGCAGCGACAGCGTCGGGGCAAAGCTCCAGGCCCGCGAGCCGCCATCGAACAATCCGGACAACTCGGCACTGGAGCTGCCCACCGAACCGGTCAGGCTGATCCGGGGAAAGAACGCGGCGCGAGCTGCACCGATATCGGCATTGCGCGCCTTGAGGCGGTGCTCGCTGGCGAGAATGTCCGGGCGCCGTTCGATCAGTTCCGAGCTGGTGCCGGGGGCGATGTCCTGCAGCACCATCAGGTCGTCGCGGGGCGTCGCGGGCAGCAGGCGAGCGGCATCTGGCGTGCCGAGCAACAGGACCAGGGCGTTGTCCGCCTGGCGTAACTGGCGTTCGGTGCTCTCGCGCTCGGCCCTAGCCTGTTCGGCAAGGCCGACCGCTTCCTGGTAATCCAGGGCGGTGGCGGCCCCCGCTGCACGGCGCTGGCTGACCAGCTCCAGCGAGGCCATGCGGCTGTCCAGGGTTTGTTCGACCAGGGCCATGCGGCGTAGCGCACCATCGCGGGTCAGGTAGGCCTGGATGACCTCGGCAACCAGGCTGATCTGCGTGGCACGGGTCGCCTCCTCGGTCGCCAGGTAGGTCTCCAGCGCGGCCTCGGAGAGGTTGCGCACGCGGCCGAACAGGTCGACTTCGTACTCCGCGAGGCCGAGGCCGACCTGATAGTTGCTGGTCACTTCCGAGCGCCCGGTCTGCGACAGATCGGCAGGCAGGCGCTGGCGGTTGCCGCTGGCATTGGCGTTGATCGAAGGCAGGCGATCAGCACGCTGGATGCGGTACTGGGCACGCGCAGCTTCGATATCCAGCAGCGCCTGGCGCAGGCTGCGGTTGTTGCTCAGCGCCGTATCCACCGCGCGGCGCAAGTCGGCATCGACGATGAAGGTCTGCCAGTCCAGCGCCTGGGCACGGGCGCCCTCCGCGTCGGCGGCTTGCCAGTGCGACGCGACCGGTGCCTGCGGGCGCTCGTAGGTCGGGGCCAGCGAACACCCCGCCAGGGCGGCGATGGCCAGGGGCAGCAGAGCGCGACGGAGCATGAAGTGAGAGGTCATCGCATTACTCCGCTTTATGCAGGGGATGGTTGTCGGTTTGCTGAGGTTTGGTGCGCAGCAGCGACAGCACCCAGACGAAGAAGATCGGCACGAAGATCACCCCGAGCATGGTCGCGCTGAGCATCCCGCCCAGCACCCCGGTGCCCAGTGCGCGCTGGCTCGCAGCGCCGGCGCCAGTGGCGATGGCCAGCGGCACCACGCCGAGCATGAACGCCATGGAGGTCATGATGATCGGGCGGAAACGCAGGCGCGCGGCTTCGACAGCGGCATCGCGCAGCGAGTAGCCGTCTTCCCACAGGTCCTTGGCGAACTCGACGATGAGAATGGCGTTCTTCGCCGCCAGGCCGATCACGGTGATCAGGCCGACCTTGAAGTACACGTCGTTGGGCAGGCCGATGGCAGTCACCGCCAGTACCGCGCCGAGTGCGCCGACCGGCACGATCAGCATCACCGTCAGCGGGATCGCCCAGCTCTCGTAGAGCGCCACCAGCAGCAGGAACACCACGGTGATGGCCAGCGCGAACAGCATCGTCGCCTGGCCGCTGGCGACCCGCTCCTGATACGAAAGCCCGGTCCACTCGTAGCCGATACCTTCGGGCAGCTCGGCAGCGATGCGCTCCAGTTCGAGCATCGCCTCGCCAGTGCTCACGCCGGGCGCGGCGTCACCGGCAATGCGGATCGACGGGTAACCGTTGTAACGCGCGACCTGCACCGGGCCTTCCTCCCAGCTCGTGGTGACGAAAGCACTCAGCGGTACCAGGCTGCCGCTGTCGTTGGGCACATGCAGGCGCAGGACGCTTTCCGGCGTCATGCGCTCGGCCTGTTCGGCCTGTACCACCACGCGCTGCTGGCGGCCGGCGTTGGCGAAGTCGTTGATCACCGACGAGCCGAACGCAGTGGACAGCGCGCTGCTGATCGCTTCGAAGCTGACACCCAGCGTGCGGGCCTGCTCACGGTCGATCACCAGGCGCAGCTGCGGCGCCTCGGCCAGACCTTCCATCATGGCGTAGAGGAACTTCGGATTGCCGTTGACCTTGCCCAGCACTTCATCGCGCGCTGCCAACAGGGCATCGCGGCCGAGACCGGCGCGGTCCTGCAGGCGCAGGGCGAAGCCACCGGAGTTACCAAGGCCTTCAATCGGCGGTGGTGGTACCGACATGATTGCGCCGTCATCGAGGTTGGCGAAGTGCTCGTTGACCGCAACCGACTCGGCTTCCGGCGACTGCGAAGAATCACGCTCAGACCAGTCCTTGAGCAGCGGGAAGGCAATGGCCGCGTTCTCGCCCATGCCGGAGAAGCTGAAGCCAAGCACCAGGAAGGTCGTCTGCACGGCCTCGCGGGCCATCAGAAATGACTCCAGCTCTCCACCAGCGGCCGAGGTACGCTCACGGGTGGCGCCGGGCGGCAGCTGGATGTCGACGATCATGTAACCCTGGTCTTCCACCGGCACGAAGGATTCCGGCAGGCGCATGTAGAGAAAGCCCATCAGCACCACCACGCCCAGGTAGATGAACATCACCCTCCCGGCTCGCGGCACCAGCTTGTCGTTGAGCTTCGTGTAGCGGCTGGTCAGGCTGGTGAACTTGCGGTTGAACCAGCCGAAGAAGCCAGTCTTCTCGTGATGGCCTACAGGAATCGGCTTGAGCAGCGTGGCGCACAGCGCCGGGGTGAAGGTCAGCGCGAGAAAGCCCGAGAACAGAATCGACACCGCCAGCGACAGCGAGAACTGCTGGTAGATCACCCCCACCGAACCCGCCATGAAGGCCAGCGGCAGGAACACCGCCGACAGAACCAGGGTGATACCGATGATCGCCCCGGACACCTGCCCCATCGCCTTGATGGTCGCCGGCACCGGCGCCAGGCCTTCCTCGGCCATGATCCGCTCGACGTTCTCCACCACCACGATGGCGTCGTCCACCAAGATGCCGATGGCCAGCACCATGCCGAACATGGTCATCATGTTCACCGAGAAGCCCAGCAGGTACATGAAGGTCAGGGTACCAAGCAGACACACCGGCACGACGATGGACGGGATCAGGGTGTAGCGCACGTTCTGCAGGAACAGGAACATCACCAGGAACACCAGCACCATGGCCTCGATGAGGGTCATGATGACCTTGTCGATGGCCACGTCGACGAAGCGCGAGGTGTCGTACGGCACGGAGAACTCGACGTTGTCCGGGAAGTTGGCCGACAGCTCGGTCAGACGCTGCTTGACCGCCTCGGCGGTCTGGATCGCGTTGGCACCGGGCGACAGCTGCACGGCGGCGGCAACGGCGGGCTTGCCGTCCTGGCGCGAGCCGAAGTTGTAGTCCTGGCTGCCGACCTCGATGCGTGCCACGTCGCCCAGGGTCAGGCGCGAGCCGTCCTGGTTGGCACGCAGCACGATGGCGGCGAATTCCTGCGGGTTGTCCAGGGTGCCCTTGACCGCCAGGGTCGCCGTCAGCTCCTGCTCGCTGGAACCCGGCGTGCTGCCGAAGGCACCGGCCGGCACCTGCACGTTCTGCGCGCGGATGGCGTTGTTCACGTCATCAATGGACAGGCCGTAGCCAACCAGCTTCTGCGGATCGATCCACACGCGCATGGCCGCCTCGGAGGCGAAGAACTGCAGTTTGCCGACACCGGGTACCCGGCGGATTTCGTTGTTGATACTGCGCGCCGCGTAGTCGGCCAGCGCCGTGACATCGGAGTCCTTGTCGCCATCGGTGTAGCTCAGCGCATAGATCAGCAGGAAGCCGGCGGTGGCCTGCTCGGTCTGGATGCCGAGGGTCAGCACGGCCTGCGGCATGCGCGCCTCGGCCTTCTTCAGACGGTTCTGCACGTCGACCTGGGCCAGTTCGGGGTCGGTCCCCGGCTGGAAGGTGACGGTGATCTCGGCTATGCCGTTGGCGTTGCTGGTGGACTCGAAGTACAGCAGGTTCTTGGCGCCGTTGAGTTCTTCCTCGATGACGCTGGTCACCGAGTCGGTCAGCTCCTGCGCCGAGGCGCCGGGATAGGTGGCGGTCACGGTAATCTGCGGCGGCGCCACGTTGGGGTACTGTGCCACCGGCAGGAACGGAATGACCAGCAGGCCACCTAGCGAGATGAACAGGGCGACTACCCAGGCAAAATTGGGGCGTCGGATGAAAAACAGGGGCATGAATGGTTCTCCGGCTTACTGGGCCTGGGACTGTGGAGCTTTTTCGGCGGCGCCTTGCTCGCGTGGGATGACCTTGGCGCCCGGACGGATAGCCGCCAGCGAGCTGGTGATCACCTTGTCGCCGGCCTGCAGGCCCTCGCTGATCTGCCAGCGCGAGCCTTGCATGGCGCCAGTAGTGACCTGGCGCACCTCGACGGTATCGCCCTCGCCCAGCAGCATCACGCTGGCCTGGCCGTCAGCCGAACGCTGCACGGCACGTTGCGGCACCAGGATGGCGTTCTGGTTGAGCCCCTGCGGCGTGCGCACACGCACGTACATACCCGGCAGCAACACGCCCTCGGGGTTGTCGAACTGCCCTCGCAGGGCGATTTGCCCGGTGCTGCGATCCACCGAGATATCAGTGAACAGCAGCGTGCCCTTGCTCTCGATATCGGTACCATCGACGCGCAGCGACAACGGCTGGTCGCTAGCGCCGGCAACCTTGCCCTCGGCGATGGCCGCGCGCAGGCGCAGGGCGTCGGCAGCCGGCTGGGTGAAGTCGGCGTACACCGGATCAAGTTGCTGGATACGCGCTAGCAGAGTCGCCTCACCCTGGCCTACCAGCGCCCCTTCGGTGACCTGGGCTCGGCCGATGCGTCCGGCAATGGGTGCGCGAACCTCGGCATAGCCCAGGTCCAGGCGGGCGGTTTCGACATTGGCCTGGGCCGATCGCTTGTCGGCCTGGGCACTCTGCAGAGCGGCCTTGGCGTTGTCGAAATCCTGCTGGCTGACGGCGTTGATCTTCACCAGCGGCTCGTATCGGCGAACCATCGCCTGGGCCTGGAACAACTGCGCCTCGGCGCGGGCCAGTTCACCCTGCGCCCGCGACAGGGCCGCTTTGAACGGCGCAGGGTCGATCTGGAACAGCACGTCGCCGGCCTTCACGTCGGCCCCTTCCTCAAAGGTGCGCTTGAGCACGATCCCCGCCACCCGCGCGCGCACCTCGGCGACACGCACCGGCTCGATGCGTCCTGGTAGCTCGGCAACCACGGTGAAGGGCTCGGTCTGCACGCTGAGCACATCGACTTCACGCGCCGGCGCCTCCTCCCCTTGCTCTTCGGGCTTGTCGCAGCCAACCAGGGTCACGGCGACCAAACAGGAGATCACGGAAAAAGTGATCCACTCGCGAAATTTGTTCATATCTCACCCAAGCACGAAGCCAGTACGTAGTCGAAGCCGCGCATGATGCACATCAAAATCAAATGAGTCAATATTGACTCATTTTATTTTGATGTGAACAAAGCTAGTATCCTCTTTGAGAAAAATGAGTGTTCTAGGCAAAATACCCGCATCTGCCTGCGATAGATAAAGAGTGACCGATGGATTTAACTGCTGCCGATGAGAAATTGCTGAAGGCCCTGGCGATCGCCATCGTTGACCACCCGCGAGCCACGTTCAAAGAAATAGCCCAGGCAGCGGGAGTCAGCAAGGCGACGCTAAACAGGTTTTGCGGCGCCCGCGACAACCTGATCGAGATGCTTCTGGATCATGGTTCGGTGGTTATTTATCGGGTCATTGCCGATGCCGATCTTGAGTCGGCGCCCTTGGACGCATTGCATCGCCTGATCGAAGGCCATTTGACTCACAGGGAGTTGTTGGTTTTCCTCTCATTTCAGTGGCGCCCGGACACGTTTGATTTAGATGCAGGCGGCTGCCGATGGCTGCCTTACTCAGAAACGCTGGACGAGTTCTTTCTACGCGGGCAAAAACTGGGCGTATTCCGTATCGATATCGGTGCCCCGGCGCTTACCGAAATCTTCTCCTCCTTGATCTTCGGCCTGGTAGACGCCGAGCGCCGCGGCCGTATCGCACGCGCAGGTATGGCGGCGTTGATCGAGCAATTCTTCCTGAACGGGGCTTGCAACTACCAAACTTAACGGAAAGCAACGCTCAGTTTTTTTCCAACGGGTTGGCGGTGTCCGTTTTTGGCCGTTCTCTGACGGTCGTGACAGTGACACGCCCTGGTCAAGTTGAACGCAATCCGTGGTCAACGCCAACCCAAATTGGTGGTCAAGAGGAGTGCAATTTCGCACATACCTGAGGACTACTCACCACATCGCTTGCGTCGGTAGTAGCTTCCGCACTTTCCCCGTCTCTCACCGCTAAACAGCGCTTTCCGGTAGCGGACTTTAGAGCGGCTTGATACTGGCCAGCATGCAGAAATTCTGCCCGTGTAGCGTCACGACCGGACAAGCCACTAGGGTGGCGGTCAGGAAGGCAGGCAAACGGAACACGGCGAAGCACCTCGAAGGCGCTGGCCACTTGCCATCCAACTGGGCGCGGCCTTTAATCGGCGGATCTGGAAAGGAGACGGATATGCCATTGTTGGACGAGATTATTGGGTGGGCCGGCGGACTCAGACCCTGGCAGCAGGAAGCACTGCGCCGGATATTTGCCCGGGCCGAACTAACCCAAGATGACATCGAGACCATTCTGCGAATGGTTCGCGAGCAAGAACGGGAAGACGCAACCACGGGGGGAGCACGGCCATTCACGCTGGACGACGTACCAGGCGCCGGAAGTGGCGCAACCGTGCGGTTGGTGGGTGTCTCGGGGCTAGACCAGGTAAACGGCTTCCCGTCCGGTCGTGCCTTTGACCTCGCACCGGAGGGCATGACCATTTTCTTTGGTCATAACGGCGCCGGCAAATCCGGCTACGCCCGCGTCTTCAAGAATGCCTGCAACGCTCGGCATCGGGTGGAGGTCCTGCCCGACGCTTTTGGGGCGGCAACCCCAGCTAGACCGCCATCAGCAGATTTCGCCATTTTGGTGGATGGCACTCCGGAAACCGCACGTTGGGTCCAGAACGGGCCGGCCCATTTGCATTTGAGTTCGGTCTCGGTCTACGACGCGGCCTGTGCCAATGACTACATCGACGCGGAAGGGACCCCTGCATTTCAGCCCTACGGACTCACTCATCTGACGCGCCTGGTCCTACTTCAGCGTGATTTACAGGCACGGATTGGGACTGAACGCAATGCCTTGGCTCTGGATACCCGGCAATTCGAACCGCTGAAGGGTGACACCGAAGTCGGCCGCTACATCGCCAAATTAGGTGGGGACTCGGACCGCGCCGTGCTTGCTCGATTAGGGACGGTCGGTGACGATGAACTCCGGCGACTGGAGTTTCTGAAGCGGACATTACTGGAAAGCGATCCTGTGCCGCAGGCGCTGGCCTTGGAACGTTTGGCGACACGCTTGGACCAGGCGCAGCGTCGAGCCGAGGAAGTCCAGCGCTGGGTGAATGATCGTGCCATAGCACGGGCAAAGGAACTGATTACAACGGAAAAAACCGCGCATCTCGCCATGCAACTGGCGCAAGCGCGTCTTCAGGATCGAGACACACTGAACGCCATGGAGTTGCCGGTAACGTCCTCACCCACCGCCACGCTGCTGGAAGGCACAGGAGCTGAACTCTGGCAAACGATGTACCGAGCCGCTGAGGCTTTCTCTCAGCAGACGGCATACCCTGAACATCCCTTCCCGCACCTGGAACCGGACGCTTACTGCGTACTCTGCCAGCAACCTTATTCAACGGATGCCTCGGAGCGCATGCGGCGTTTCGCGGCATTTGTCGCCGACAGCGCCACGGCGGATGCGCAAGCCGCCACGCTTGCGCGCATGAACGCTCTAGGGAAGGTGCAGGCTGTCGATCTAAACGTTCTGGATGTGCCAACACGGGCTGACGTGGAGGAGCGACTGCCCGACCTACACGCTGCCATCACCGCAGCGGCATCGGTCTGGACCGCCCGGCATACTTGGGTTAGCCAAGCCCTGCAAACTGGAAACTGGTCCCCCGAGTCAGAACCGCTTCCTATCGAAGCAAACCTCGATAGTCTCTTCGCCGCCAAAGCTGCTTCGCTCCGAGTCGACGCCAATACCCTGCGGACCTCTGCCGATCCCGCTGTACGCTTGGCGCTGACCCAAGAACTGGCAGAGCTAGAAGCCCGACAACGCCTCGCCAACCAGCTTGGCGCGGTGGAGCGCTTTGTTCAGGACAGTCAGGCCCATGCCACATTGAGCCGCTGCCATGCCGCCCTCAACCCAGCGGCCGTGTCACGCAAACTGACGTCCCTGGCGGCGACGCATGTGACCGAGGCTCTGGCCGCTTCCATGAATGCTGAGTTGAAAGCCCTGGGCTATAAGCGACGGGTGCAACCCGACCTGAGCGGGCGCACAGAGCTGGGGGTGACCAAGGTCACACTGCGCCTGCAGGAAATCACGGCGAAAGCCTCCAAGGTGCTGTCAGAGGGCGAGCAGCGCGCGTTGGGGATGGCTATGTTCCTCGCCGAGCTCGAATCCCTGCCACATACTTCGACCGTTATTTTCGACGATCCGTCTACGTCGCTGGATCACGTATATCGTCGGGCCATAGCTCGGCGTTTGGTAGCGCTGGCTGAGACCCGCCAAGTGCTGGTGTTCACCCATGATGCGGTGTTCCTGACCGAGCTCGCGATGGCGCTTCAGCGTGCTGATCGCTCGGCCAGCTACAAGACCATCGGTTGGGACGAGTCGCCGGGACTAGTGAGCGAGGGGCTGACGTGGGCGACGATGGACACCAAGGCCCGCCTGGCCGATCTCGAAAGTCGTGCGAAAGCGCTGAACGTTCCGGTCGGCAGCGACCCGGATGATGAGCTTGAGCGGCAAATTGCATCGGGATACTCAAGCCTCCGAGGCACTGTCGAGCGCGCCATCCGCGAGGTTTTTTTGAACAATACCGTCCAGCCGTTCAGTGATGTGGTGAGCGTAGAAGCATTTGGTGCTGTCATTGGCCACCCCGCAGAGGAGTGGGAGCAGTTGCTGGCAGTGTATGCGCGGGCCTGCGAAGCTACCGAGGCCCACGACACCCCAGGCGAGCGCCAACTACCGCTTCCCGCGCGCGAGGAGTTGCTCGGCGATATCGCCCAGGTCCTGGAATTAATCAAAAACGCGACTAAACGCCGAACTGCCTACGAGAATCTACGCCGGGAGCGAACCGCGCAACGCAAGAAGCTCTTCGGCGGCTAGCCCGACGTTTCATGCCGGGCTGGTCGGGCATGGCTGTGTTTCTTTCGAATATTGCGAGCTCTCCGTTTCAAAGTTTTTTGTGGCCTCGCGGATTAAGAGGAAGCACATTGGAGGCCGGCAGTTGGCGCTCCAAGTCCGCAATACGGTCGTACAGCTCAAGAATGGTGGCGTCGGCCTCACCGAGTAGGCTGGCTAGGTGGTCACGCTGCTGCGTGATTTCCTCGATCCGTTCTCGAAGTCCACGATTTTTTCTGCGGGCTAATAAGCTGACTTGGCGCACTGATGGCGGACGTTGCTCAGCGTGTCCTTCCACGTACTTTTGGATCTCAGCGATCAGTAGGGGGAAACGAGCTTTTTTCAGTGCAGAGGGGTCGCTGCCGGCTTCCTTGGCAACGTTGTTCTGACTTACGGGCGTCCCCTTCGGCAGTCGTTCGGGCTTGTTGCTCTTCAGCCGCTCGAACGCTGCGCGATACTGCTCGCCGGCACCCATTCGCTTAGCCGGGTCAGCGGATTCAGGTTTGCCGGATGACATGGCGATAATTCTCCACACTACGTTTCTGGGCTTCCAACGAAGACCTTAGCGGACTATCTACCTCGGCAGCGGCCAGGCGCTCATCCAATACTGCCTCCAACACTTCGACTTCGTCGAGTTGCTCGGGGTCATAGAGAACGTCCGCACATGGTTTGGTTTCTCCGGGGGAATCGCCCCCTCCGCAGCGAGCGATATTGTCGATGCCCCCATAGGGACAGGGGGTACGGCTCGTGCAGATGCCCAGCAAAATCGGTCGATGAGTGACTGTCCCCTTCTTAGCCAGATTGATCGCTTTCTTAGCATCAGAGGCTGAGATCAGGCGGACAATCTCAGATTTTCGCTTCTCGCCGTGGGGGCTGACGAATCGGTTGCTCGTCAGCTGTTGCAGCTGTCTACCCAAAGTTTCGTACATGGTGCGGACGTAGTAGGTGTGGGCCTTCTCTTCCAGCCGTACCCTGGAATGGTTTTGCCCGTAGTAGAGACTCATCGCTCTGGCGACGTGCTTTAGCTGAAACTGCAATGAAGCGTCGCTGACCAGCCCGGATGCCTGCATATTCACTGCGCCGGTTCGTCGGAGTTGATGCCAGGCCAATGGCCAGATTTTGCCGACCGCAAACTCGTCGGTCAGCGTCGGCGTCACCAACCGAGCCAATGCGAAATCTTCCGGCGTAATGCGCAATTGCTCAGGGTCGAACAGCTTGTCGAACCACTGAAGCACATGGGCATAGCTCGGAATCGATGGCCGAATCGTGCGGTTGATCTTGGTGAACTTCGTTCCCCACGGTTCAAGGCAATAATCAAGCAGATAGCGCTTGGCCGGATCATCCGGCACCGAGGCCTCGCCGGGGGGAGAATCGCATTCTGCGCGGAGGTCTGCGACCACACGCATGGCTTCAACTGCCACCTGAGCTGACGGGGACGTCACCCAAAGTGCCTCAGAATCCGACATCGTCTTGGTCGTTCGTCCGCGCAATACATGGATGTCGCCAAACTGCGGATCACGTTCTATGTGCAAGCAATCGGCGCGCAGGTTCCAAGCCTCTTCGACTCGCATGAGGCTGAAATTCAGCAGATAGCACAGTCCAGATCGGCTCACGAGGTTGAGGTAGCGACTCAGAGTTTGAATGCGAATTTCGTCGTCGCTCACTCCCAGCCAGCGACGAAATAGTTCCACCATGCCAAACCGATGCGCTGTGTCGATGAATGGGCCGTAGTACTGCCGCCCAGTCCACTTTCCGTTTGATCCATCCGACGGCCACTGAAACGGATAGAACGATTGTGGCCTGCGTTGTCCTTGGAGACTGGCAGAGTTGTGCCGATAGGCAGCCAGACAGAAGCGGAAGCACTCCTCGACTTGGCCTCGATGCGCCAAAAAGTCATCCAGGCATTCACGCAAGCGTGTGATTTGATAGTGCCAAATGCGGGGCGGGATATAGGGGGTCTGGAGCTTCTGGTGGTCGGGCATGGCCGCTGCGAGGCGTGCCAACCCTGCGCGATCCAACAAGGTGAACCCCAGCGCATCCCGCCGCTCGTACAGTTCGTGCAGCAATGCCAAAAACTCACCGTACCGGGAAGCCTGGAGCACCTCCGGGAGAAGGTCGGCAACGCGCGGAAAATGACTCAGTTCGGATGCGAGAATGCCTTCTTGAGTGCACAAGACGAACAGCCGACGCATCTGGTCGAAGCGCGTTTTCAGGCCTCGGTATCCACGGGCTCCATTGGGGCCGTATAGCCACCAGCCGATTACGGTCCGCAATAAATCGGCGTTCGCAGGATCGATCGCGGCGACATATTTCTTAGCTGGGCCATCGCCGAAATTGAGAGTGAGCCGTTTTCCCGCCCACGCGTCGAGCCGCCAAATGGCATCGCCCCAACGGCTCACCACCTGGCCAGCGGCATCTATGATGATAGATTGGCCCCTTGAAGATCCAGACACTTCGCCCCTCTTAACTTAAGAGGTAGTCTTGGAACTATGTTCAGTACTAGTCGCAACGAGAAGATGGTCGAAGTGTTAACAGGGGCTGAGCGCCGTCGACGCCGGACTCCGCAGGAAAAGATCTCCATCGTGCAGCAGACCTTTGAGCCCGGAATGACCGTCTCTCATGTCGCTCGCTTGCACGACGTCAACGCCAACCAGCTTTTCAAATGGCGTAAGCAATTCCAGGAAGGCTCTCTCACGGCGATCACCGCCGGTGAGGATGTTGTTCCTGCCTCAGAGTTGGCTGCTGCCATCAAGCAGATCCGAGAGCTCCAGCGTCTGCTCGGGAAGAAGACCATGGAGAACGAGATCCTCAAAGAAGCCGTGGAGTATGGTCGAGCAAAAAAATGGATTGCGCATGCGCCCTTGTTGCCGGGGGACGACGATTAAGTGCTGTGAGCCAGGCTCTTAATGTATCGCGTGCGCAGCTATCCGTTCGTGTTCATCGAAAACCAGGTTGGCAAGATGGTCGTCATCATCGCCAGCATGATGATGCTGCCTTACTTGGCCGGATCATGGAGGCGATGGCTGAGCTTCCCTCCTATGGCTATCGCCGAGTCTGGGCGCTGTTACGGCGTCAGTCAGAGGCAACACGACAGCCTGTGGTAAACGCCAAACGGGTATATCGCGTCATGCGCGATCATGGACTGCTGCTGGAAAGAAAACCGGCTACACCATTGACCCCGCGGGCACATAAGGGGCGTGTTGCCGTCAAAGAGAGCAATCGACGTTGGTGCTCAGATGGCTTCGAGTTTCGCTGTGATAACGGTGAAAAACTACGAGTCACGTTCGCCATGGACTGCTGTGACAGGGAAACCTTGGATTGGGCTGCCAGTACCGGGGGTTACGACAGTGACACGGTGCAAGATGTCATGCTGAGGTCTGTCGAACGTCGCTTTGGGGATTCGTTGCCGGCATCACCGGTGGAGTGGCTGACTGATAATGGCTCGGCGTATCGAGCCCATGAGACCCGCGCGTTTGCACGAGAAATCGGGTTGGAGCCCAGAACTACTGCGGTGAGAAGCCCACAGAGTAACGGTATAGCGGAGAGCTTCGTGAAGACGATGAAGCGAGACTATATCGAGATGATGCCGAAACCAGATAGCCGAACAGCGGTAGGCAATTTGGCCATCGCGTTTGAGCATTATAACGAGCACCACCCGCACAGCGCCTTGGGATACCGTTCACCCCGGGAATTTCTGCGCAGTCGGGTATCACAACCCTAAGCGGGAAAAAGTGTCTGGATCTATGGGGTCAAATCCAGATGACCGGCCAATCACGCTGCGGTGGCCAGCACGGCGGACGGTAGTTCGGCGCATCAGGAATCGCTAGGGGCGAGTCGATGCCGAGGCCAAGTTCGGAAAGAATATTTTTCGTCATGCTGATCTTTGTCGCAGTTCTGCCAATTGGATGAAGCCATCCCAGGCCGGGTGGTAGTCACCTTCACTTATGCGCGCTCTGGCTTCTTCGACCCAAAGCCTGCGGACCTCGCTACTTTCTTCGAAGAAGCGCAGTTTGGCCGTCAGCCGATCGATCACTAGCAGGGCCGGATGCTCTGTCGTCAGGTGCTTACCCGAACTGGGTGGGCGGTAGCGTGCCAGTTCAAGCGATTTGAGGTGGCGCAAGCTACCGAGAGACCACACATGATCCTCACTTTCGATATCCCGGTGCTGGGTACAGAACAGGCAACCGGCAGCATTGATGCAGTCGGGTCGCGGACCATTCTTCGGCATCGTGCCCACTGGTTCAGGTGTGGCCGATACACATCTACCAGGAGCAGGAGGTGAAAGGGACGGATCGGTTTGCTGATGGAAGCGCGTAATTTCCACCATAGCGATCTGCGGATGGGGGTCGGCATATACGCGTATCAGCGTTTGCACCGTATGCTGGGCCAACTCCGCAACCTGTTGGGGATTCTGGGACTCCCGAAGCAACCAGTTGATGCGCGTCCCGCGCAGTTTTCGCGGTCTCACTATCGGTATGCCAAGCTCGCGGCAGATGCGCGTAACGTTCGTGAACTGCGTCGCCTCTTCTAGGATTCGTCCCCCGCTACGTATAAGCGGAAAGAGCAAACCATCCGGCTCATTGGGAAACCATTCGGAACGCCATTCGAGATAGCGCTCGAACCACTCTCGATAACTGGCAAAAATCTCGAATAGCACTTCTCCTTCCCGTCGTTTTTTGTAGGTACGTACCTGGTAGCCGTCTAAGTGGCTGGTGTAATGAAACTGCTCAACCCGCAGGGTATGTGCTTGCTGGAGGTTCATACCGGTCTGGGCGATGAACATCAGCAATTCACTCTCGATCCGTAAATTGACGATGGGGAAACGGGTCCGCAGTGTCCGATCTGCATCGTGGGCGGCACGCGCCGCCAGGGATGCTTCGATTTGCGCTTGGTTTTGCGGCCTGGTACGGCGGGCCGCTACTTTCTCGGGGCTCTGCAATCCCGACCATAGTTCCAGCACTTGGCCGGTGCGTAACGAAATACACACTGGGAGGGGGGCCATTGTCCCCCTCCAGGTCAATGCCTCGCATACGTCAGCTAGAAGGTGTCCGAATGCGAAGGTGTTTTGCAGACTCTGCTTGTCCGCTTTGCTCGTATGTACCTTGCCTTTGCCGCGCGGCTTGCGAATACGTGTGCTCTTGCTCAGGCTTGCTTGGCGGTCCAATGCTCGGTCCAGCATCGTCGCCGTGAGCCTGGTGAGATCGTACAGGGACCCTTCGCTGAAATTACGTTCGACTCGATGACGCTGGAGCAAGTGATCGGTCCAACGAATGAACGTGTCGGCCGCCGTCTCGAGACTGAGATTCACGTTTTCTGAATCGATCCAGGCAAAGAATCGACGTAATGCACTGATCTTGTTCTGCACCGAGAAGCGACTTCCGCCACCAGCAAGGTCGTCAGTCATGTGCTCATGCAGCCGCGTCACCAGCTCGAAACGTTCCGGCAAGGGACTGCCGAGTTCGCTCTGCGCGATCTGGCGGCCCACATGCTTCACCTTTGCTGCTGCACCTCCGCGAAACAGCAGTGGCCGGAGGTCCCAGGGCGTTTCAGTGGCCCCATACTCAAGCATCGGGAAAGTGAGGTCGAATTCGGAACTATCCATCGTACCGCGCCCCAGCGCCGATCCCGCTAAATGCCGCCATGAAGCTATTTGAGAGGGCTTGTTTGATCGGCAGTGCCTGTACGAATCGGATGTATTTGAAGGTGGTGGCTTCAGAGTTAGGCCCGTGGAGCAACGCGTCGCTGACCGTCGCAATTACAATAGCGACATCGGCACAAGCCGATAGCGCCAGACGTGCCAATTCGGTACCGAAGGTGCAGCGCGACTGATGGAAGCGGAATTTACGGAGCACCTGTAGTTCTGCTTTGACGCCCCGTTTTCGAAACTCGGACATCTCAACATTCACAGCAGATGACTGATCGGTGCCGCGCCTGCCATAGGCGTTACCAAAGCGGGTCAAGAACAGCAAGTCACGATTCTCGGGCGAGGCTTTCGCCTCTCGTTCCATCCTCCGCCAGCCTTTGGCATATTCCAGCAATTCATCACGCAACGCTTCGGGTATCCAGACCTGGCCAGTCACACCGAATTTCGTGTGCACTGGCGGAGCTGCGCCTGGACCAACTGCAAGGCGTAGAAGCCCTTCAGCGGAAGGGTCGGGGGCGGCGCGCTCCAGAGACTGAATCTTGAGATCACAGATGCTGCCGAGCCGCATCCCGGTAAAAAATCCAAGGGCCAACATGAGGTAGAGCTCGGGCGTGGCGTTCTCTGCGGCGAAATCCAGAATTGCATCGCGATCGGTCTCCGAGACTGGCAACAGCCCATCTTCAAGCGTTTGGCCTGGGCGCTTACGGTTCGGGATGCTGAGGTCGGTGGTGGTTCCGCTGATCGTTCGCTCGAACCCCACCCGGTCGAAGTATTTAACGACGTAGGGCTTTTCCCGCCACAGCTGGACGTGTGGAGAAAGAAGCTCCCTATGCCTTACCCACCGATAGAACATGATGCAATTGCGCATGTACTCAGACGCCGTGGATGGGCTGATCTGGCCGGCATCGCGCATCTTGATCAACGCCCCTCGGTATAGCACCAGGCAGCGGTCAGCTTTGCGAGCGGGAAACTCGAACCACTGCAAATCACGAGATTCAAGAAATTTAGCGTAATTGAGAAGGCCATTCATGTTACTGGCAACGGTCTTAAGAGAAGCGTCACCAGTCGTTGCTCGCTCCACTGCCCACAGGTTTGCCTCCCTCCAAGGTGCATAGTCTGCCCAAAAGATTTGGGGCAAGCCCTCAATGGATGGCCGGCTGCTACTGGGGGAGTATGCGACGGCGTTCTCTCTGCGCACGAGGTAATGGGGCACGAAATGAATGCGCTCTAGCGTCGCCATTCAACGCCCCTGGGACGCTTAACAATGTCCATAGATAGAACTCAATAGCTTAGGCGTCCGCACTATACAACTTACTCTTATCGATGGAGTAGACCTCCAGCTCGGGGGCCATGGTCTCCAACGTGCTCATCACCCTGCCAGACATATCGCCATAGAGCGCGTAGTTGGAGCTGAATGCCACACCGCCATGCGCCTCGAACTGCTCGCGGATCTTGAAGTAGGGCCCGGCCATCTTGATACCCATCGCCTTGGCCTCGGGGCTGCGTGACACCACGCATCCATCGTTGTTGGAGAGCACCACGATCGGGCGGCCACGCAGCTCAGGGCGAAACAGCCGCTCACAGCTGGCGTAGAAGTTGTTTACATCAACGAGCGCTATAGCCATCACGCTGCCTCAGATTGCCAATCACATGGGTGACCACTCCGAACAGCTCCAGGGAGAGGCTCATACAAGGGTCGATAGGCGCGAACGCCGGATTGGCTGGCAACAACCGCAACCTCGGCTTGAGCTGCAAGGTCTTTACCGTGAAGCCGCCATCGAGTAGTGCAATCACCACATCACCATGGCGCGGGGTCAGGCTCTTATCGACCACCAGCAAGTCACCGGGAAAGATGCCGACCCCGGTCATGCTCTCCCCCTCGGCACGCAGATAGAAGGTTGCTGCAGGGTGCGGCACGCAGTGGGTGTTGAGGTCCAACTTCCCTTCCAGATAGTCGCTGGCTGGGCTGGGAAAGCCGCAAGAGGCGCGGTGCAAGAACAGCGGGATGGTCACCTCGGCGGGTGATGGGTCTGGGGTTAACAGCTTCATGGCAAAACACCTGTATTTATATACAGCCATTATAGCGCACCACCTTTGAACCAGTGCAAGTCCCGCATGCCACTGATGGCGTACCATGGCGCTAATAGATAACAAAGAGGTCAGTATGAGTCACAATCTGTGTCTCAGCCTTGATTCCAGTTGGGTGGTTATGTGGATCCCCAGTCAGTTGGAGAGCCGGGGCTATTCATAAAGACACGCTATCTCACGGTTTCTGATGAGACAGACCAAGTTGAAATCGCTAGAATATGCCAATTTATTTATGTCATTAAGCAGAGAGCGATGCTCGGGCAACCAATCCATGTAACAAGCGTATCCTCGGCATACGAGCTGCAAGCGGAAGCCAACAAGGCCCTGTTGAGAATGAGTGTCCAATCTAGCGCCTTGGTGCTAGTCATCAACTCACCTACACAAATCATCAGGTCTGCTCGTGAAACAGAAGGGCTGACATGTTTTGAGCTTTCAGAACAGTTATGTGAGCGGCTGTTACCGCTATCATGCAATGACCGGTCTCGCCATGTTTCAGACATCATTGCTCAAATGCTGAATGGCATAGCGTCTGATGTTGTATGGCTAGACAGGATCCAAGTTTTGTTTGAGCCAACGTTGGAACTAGACCCACTGCGTCAGCTCCAGGATTTAGCTCGCCTCAAACCTATCGTGGCCATCTGGCCTGGTCAGATTACAGAACGATTTCTAACCTTTTCCGTCCCCGGACGGGACGACTATCAATCTTACTCTGCGAATGATTTGGCCAACGTGCCCATCATTCACGTTACCGAGCAAAGGGGATAAAAATGAAAAAGTACGGGGAGCTCATTCAGTTCGAGCCCGTCACCACCATCATCAAACTCAAAGAGTCGGCAGAACAGTCAAAGGCTCAGCAGTTGGTGGCCTCATATGTCATCTCGGACAAAATGTCGCAAAAGCTGGCGGACATCATCATTCCTCAGCTTCAGTTTGACGAATCCGTTGATAACAAATCTCTCTGGGTGGTAGGTAACTACGGTTCCGGTAAATCACATTTGATGTCGGTGATCTCGGCCGTCGCCGAGTTTCCAGAATTGGCCCAATTCATCACTAACGACAAGGTGCGTGCAGCCGCGAACAAGATTGCTGGCAAGTTCAAAGTTATCCGCTTTGAAGTCGGAGCGAGCAAAAAAGCCTTTGCCGATATTGTCACCGACAACTTGACATCAGGCCTGGCTGAGATGGGTATTGACTACCAATTTCCGGCTATGGATGAGATCTCATCCAATCATAAACCCTACTTTGAAGAGATGATGGCGCTGTTTCACGAGCGTTATCCCGACCAAGGTTTGCTGCTGATTTGTGACGAGATCCTCGATTACCTGCGCTCTCGTAATCAGCAGCAACTGCCGTTGGATATGGCCATGATGCGTGTGATGGGTGAAGTTATCGATGGTACCCGTTTCCGTTTCATCTGTGGTGTGCAAGAAGCTATCTTCGATAGCACGCAACTTGCATTCGCCACTCAAGAAGTCAAACGTATCCGTGATCGGGCCGAACAGGTGCTGATCACCCGTGACGATATCAAATATGTCGTCGCTGAACGTCTGCTCAAAAAAGATGCCCAGCAATTGCATTGGATCCGCGAATATCTGCAGCAATTCACCCCCTGCTTTGATCGCATGAACGAACGCCTCGACGAGTTTGTGCGCATGTTCCCAGTGCACCCTGACTACATCAACACCTTCGAGCGTGTGCGGGGCGCGGGTATTGAGCAACGCCAGGTACTGCGTAGCCTCTCGCGCCAGATGCAAGCCTTGATGGAACAGGTTGTACCTGTCGATAAGCCGGGAGTGTTTTCTTACGACACTTACTGGGATGAGCTCAGAGGCGACCCTAGCGCCAAAACCAACCCAGAGATCGGTCAGGTTATTGAGGTCGGTGAGACCCTGTTTACGCGAATCGATCAAGCCTATCCCACCGCGACAGAGATCGATTTTGCCAAGCGCTTAGTCGCCGGATTGGCCATCCATCGTTTGTCCGTGGGTGATGTCTATAACGAGATGGGGGCTACAGCCGCCGAACTGCGTGATTCCCTTTGCCTCTATCTACCCGGCATCGAAAAGTTGCCAGGGGAAAAGAGCAAAAATTTGGAAACCCAGATCGTTGCGGTATTGACCAAGATCCGCAAAACCGTCAACGGCCAGTTCTTCTCGAAGAACAAGGCCAATGATCAGTTTTTTTTGGATTTGAAAAAGACCGAAGATTTTGATGCATATATCGAAAACAAGGTGCCCTTGCTGACCGATGACAGCCGTAATGGTGCTTATCGTGAAGCCATGCTGCAGATCCTGGAGGAAACTGATACCCAGCAACCGAATATTCAGATGTGGCGGCACGAGCTCAAATGGTTGGAGCGTAACGTCAACCGCCCCGGCTGGATGTTCCTCGGCTCTCCTAATGAGCGAGAGACAGCCAAACCGCCGCTCGACTATTACATGTACTTTATTCAGCCCTACAACCCGCCCAAGCTGAAAAAAGAGTTTATCCGTAGCGATGAAGTGCTGTTTGTCCTGCAAAACGCCGACGCCGAGTTTGATCGTTGCTTGAACTACTACGCAGCAGCTATCGACTTACATGCTTCGGCCACGGGCAATGCCAAGAATGTGTATAAACTCAAGGCTGAAGGCTATCTCAGAGAGATGCAGACTTGGCTAAAGAGCCACTTCAAAGAGGCTTACATTGCCCAATATAACGGGCAAAACAAGCCGATGATGGACTGGCTAAAAGGCACCTCGGTGCGCAACATCTCCGGACTTGGTGATAGCCAGATCGGCAGTCTGAAAGATATCTTCGAAGCCGTTGCCAGCCATATTTTGGCCAATCATTTTGAAGCATTGGCACCCGAGTATCCCAGCTTTAGCCAATGGATCACCTACGAGAATATCGAAAGCGCAGCCAAGGATGCGTTAAGTGTCGTCTCCGGTGGTGCGGCCACCAAGCGCGCCAATGCCGTGCTCGATGCATTGGAATTACTTGATGGCGATAAAATCGCTCCGCTGCAATCGCGCTATGCCCAAGCCGTTTTGGCTGTCTTGCAAAGCAAGCAGCAAGGGCAAGTGGTCAATCAGACCGAATTGCTGGAGGCTATCAACTCCCGCCTCTACTTTAAGCCAGATAGCTTCCGCCTGGAGCCTGAATGGCTTCTGGTGCTGATCGCCTGTTTGGTTTACAGCGGTGAGCTTGAGTTGGTGGTGGTCGGCCATACCTTGACCGCCAGCGATGTGGTCAAGTTCAAGTCCATCCCCTTTGATGTGCTGAGAGATTTTAAACATATCCAGGCACCCAAGGATTTTAATATCACCGCCTTAAAAGCCCTACTCACCCTGCTTGAGATGAACGATGGCCTAGCCACCTCAATTCAGCAAGGCGATGAAGGCGTGGTGCGGGAAATGTTAAAGCGCACTGAGGCGCTGATTAACGAGCTGGTCAAGGGGCAGCAGAGCGTTAAGGATCGCTTGCCGCTGTGGGGGCAATCAGTACTGGAAGAGAGCGAGGAGCAGACGCTCTCCGCCCAGCTGAGCGAGCTGAAGAACTTTTTGGAAACTATTGCCCGCTACGACAAACCGGGCAAGCTGAAAAATCTTAAGGTGACTGCCGCCGACATCGCCACATACCAACAGATGCTGCAGGCATGGCACAACTTTGTGCAGCTTAAAACCGTAGTGGGCGATCTAGCCCCCCTCTGCGCCTATCTCAAAGAGGCGCAGCAGGTATTGCCTGAATCTCACGCTTGGCAAGAGCAAGTCAAGCAGGCGCGTGATGCCCTACGCCAAGGTTTGGCCAACCCGTCACAGCGCGGTGATGACAGCTTTAAGGCCGCGCAGCTCAGCACATTGTCGGCGCTGAAAACCGACTATGCCAAACACTATGTTGAGCTTTATATGCGAGCGCGTCTCGACGGCAACGAAGAGAAGATCAAAGCCAAGCTGTTGAATGACGAACGCTTGGCTGAGCTGGAGATCTTAAGCGGTATCGCCTTGCTCCCGGCCACACAACTGGCTGAGTGGCGTAAGGAGGCGGCGCAATTGCAAGCCGCCAAGCCTATCGACCCCAAGCTGCTGGCGATGAATGCCAACCCCATGGAGTTTAATGCTCGCCAAGAGAGCGGCAAGGCGCCAGCCAGTGCACAATTGAAGAGCCTGGAGCTGCGGCTCGACAGCCTGCAAAGTGATTGGCTCAGTAACCTGAGCAGCTTGCTGGATGACCCCTTTATTAATCTGGATCTGCTCAAAGCCGAACAGGCACAGTTAATTCGTGATTTTATTCAGCAAGGGCAGCTACCTGACCCTCTGGACTTCAGCTTTGTACAGATTGTGAATCTAGTATTGGCTGGTTTAGAAGAGGTGCGAATTAGCACCACGGACCTGGTGAAAGGGCTCGGACAAGGACTACCTCTCAGCCACAAAGAAGTGAGTGATCGTTTCAATCAACTGCTCACCAAGCTCTGTCAGGGCAAGGATCTCAATAAAGTCCGTATCATCATCGATTAATTAAGAGTCGCGGGTGCGGTATAAACTGCACCCGCTATAGGAAACGCCATGCAACAAGACAGCTTATTCTCCACTGATAGCCCAGAACAAGATCAGACGGCAGGCTCTGTGACCTGCTTGGGCAAAACTTTTGCCAACGATCAGGCTCGGCGTGATTATTTTTTAGCCCTGCTGGCAGAAAAACTAAAAGATCCCGAATTTCGTAACATCGAAGGCTTTCCCATCGGTAGTGATGAAGATATTTTAAATCTTAGTGATCCACCCTATTACACGGCCTGCCCTAACCCTTGGATTGGCGATTTTGTCGCAGCATGGGAAGCACAAAAGCCTGCCGGTGATGAGGCATATCATCGTGAGCCTTTTGCGGCAGATGTCAGTGAAGGGAAAAATGACCCTATTTATAATGCCCACTCCTATCATACCAAAGTGCCGCATAAGGCGATTATGCGTTATATCCTCCACTACACCAATCCTGGTGATATAGTCTTTGATGGCTTCTGTGGAACAGGGATGACAGGGGTTGCTGCTCAAATGTGTGGTGACCGCGAAGTTGTTATATCTCTCGGTTATCAAGTGGGGGCGGACGGTACCATTTTGCAGGAAGAGATGGACGAAGAAGGCAAAAATGTTTGGAAGCCATTTTCAAAATTGGGCGTTCGAAGAGCAGTAATTAGTGATCTCTCTCCTGCGGCTACCTCTATCGCAAATGGTTACAATTTACTGGCAGAGTGTGAGCCAGGCCTATTCAAAAAAACCGTTGAGAAGTTATTAGAGGATGCTTCACGAGATATAGGATACCTGTATGAAACAATATCACCATCTGGGGTGAAGGCAAAAATTGATTATGTAATATGGTCAGATGTATTTATTTGTAGCAACTGTGCAGAGGAAATAGTTTTTTGGGATGAGGCAGTTGATTACGAAGCAGCAAAAATTAAATCTGAGTTTGATTGTCCGTGCTGTGGAGCAAATCTTACAAAAGCAAAACTTGACCATGCAATAACGACTCAATTTGATCGTAAACTTAATATTAATAGAATTGGTAATAAACAGATACCAGTTTTTATTGCGGCTAGCAATGGCCGACAAAAATTTACAAAAAGACCAGATTCTCAAGATGTTTTATTCATTGATTCATTAGTAGACAAGGTTAACGAATACTGGTTCCCTACCAATCGGATGATGAATTCAGAGGATGATGTTCAGAAATGGGGAGACAAGTGGAGAGCGGGTACCTCAAATTTTAAATATGTTCACGAACTTTATACCAATAGAAATAGTATTGTTTTAGGGTATATATGGAAACCTGATTACCCATGACCCTCAGCCAGCTTCAAGAGCCGATATGGCATCGGAGGGCTTGCCACGACTGCATGCCC
>NZ_JAPDBM010000068.1:0-25908 GCF_027705265.1 Aeromonas sp. QDB11
ATGATCTCGCACCTCGATAACTGTACGTAAGATCAGTATAGTTCGTGGTAACTGACTGCTAATCATGGGTAATCAGGTTAACTTTTTGTCGCAAAGAGTCGGCTTTGGCTGTCATGAATAGGGGATCTGTGTGGTCAATAGATAGGTCTGTTAGTTTCACACAGCTGTCTGCGGGTTCCAACTGTGAGCGTATAAAACTCGTGTGTTTAATCAAAAAAACAAGCTTGAAGGATACCACGGCAAGTATCCTTGCCGTGGTCTGATGGTGCTCAACAGCACCCACGCTCCGCGAGCGACACACAGGTATGTGTGGTGATGATCACATGATCTAACAGACGTATCTCTACCAGCTGTAATACGCCTTTTAACTGCTCGGTGATCTGCAGGTCGGCTGAGCTGGGCTCCGCGTAGCCGGAGGGATGGTTGTGGGCCAGTAGTACTGCAGCTGAATTATGTTTGAGTGCGCTTTTAAGAACTTCTCTGGGGTGTACAGTAGCAGCACCTAATGTGCCCAAAAATAGCTCTTCGTAAGCCAGAAGCCGGTGCTGGTTATCGAGAAAAAGAGCGACAAACACTTCTCGTTCCCTGGTCTGCAATATTGCTTGTAGTGTCTTTTGAGCCAAGTATTTGTCAGTAATAGCTTCTCCTTTGGCCAGCTTCTGACGAGCAATCTGGTTGGCGATAGTCAACAGGTCCTCTTCGTTAATCAGCTCGGTGACGAGATAGGTGCCAGGGATCTCCCCGGCGATCAGTTTGTGATGCAACATGATTGTGCTCCATATGCCATCGCCCCACCGCATTGGACGCGGCAGGGTAGGCGAGGTATTTGGTTAATGGGTTGGTAAATGTGGTAGTAGCTGGATTGGCTGGCGGTACTCAGGCCGCCAAGGTGTGCGGGGTGTAGTCGTGTAGCGGAATGTGGTAACTGGTGGCTAGTAGGATGCCGAACTGGGTTAGCCAGCTGTGATCCGGGTGATCGCACAGCCATTGCGCCAGTGCGTCGCCCCGTTCGTTTTCATAGCGCAGGTAGAGGGTATAACCGTCCACCGGCAGGCCCTGGTCATGTACCACTTCAATCTGACCATCGTGTTCAAGATAAGCCTCCAGCTCGATGGCGATCACGGCGTTAATCATCTTCGGTCTCCTTGTCAGGGATGGGGTCACTCTCCACCGCATAGCCGCGATGGATGCAGATGCGCTGCAGGTCAGCCAGAAAGTTGGCCAGTACGCGAGGTTGCTCGTTGAGCGGGACTGGCCCTGCCTGGCAATGCCAGAAACAGCGACGTTCGGGGTCGATGCAGATTTCATCCCTCGGCTGGCTCATGGTGTGCCAGTCCTCAGCATTGGTGAGAGAGAGCAGTTGCCACTGCACGCCAGACCAGCGCACTTGTAAGGTGACTGTGCTGGCTTGTTGGCTATCCGGTGTCAGGTGCAGCAGCCAACGCTGACCACTGCTGGTGGGTGTTATCTTGGCGTTGGCGGCGATTTGTCCCAACCACTGACGTGAGTAGTGGGAGAGCGCTAATTCTTGGCTCATCGTGTCCTCCTAATCTCCTGCGACCGTGACGCTGAAGCATTCCAACCGGCAGTAGGCAATGAAGTTGCGCTGCCAGATGTCGAACAACTCCCGCGCTTCGGCCAGCCGCAACGGTCCCCAGCCCAACATGGTGTGTTCCCCATCGAGGAAGTTGAAGTCGAGCTCCTTGCAGAGCTCGGCATCATGGCCGAGCCCCTGGTAGCTGAAGTCGGTGACGTAATCGAACAGCCAGCCATCTAGCCCACGGATCAGGCGGATCTCGACTGGGTGCACGCCGCCTTGCTCGGCGCTGTAGCCGGGGTTACGAAAGTTGAAGGTCAGTTGGGTTAAGCGCTCGATATTGAGCTCGGTTTTAGCGACTTCCTGGTTGAGCAGAATCAGCAATGCTTGGTCAACGGGCAGGGCAAAGCCGTCCCGGAAAAAGGGAATGGTCATGGTGTTTCCTCATTGAGTTCAAGCAGGAGAGCACCCCTGCGTTTTGCTTTGAAGTGATGGGTCAGTCGTTTAACCAATCCCACAGTTTGCTGACGCCATAGGCTGCGACGGCGCCCACGGCAAGGGGGGCTAACAACGGGGCGGTGGCAATACCGGTCACCGATACTACCGTTGCAGCAGCGCCACTACCTCCAGCTGTTGTGGCTAGGGTGCTGGCAGCAAGTCCAGCCGTTGCACTGGTGGCAGCCTTGCTTAACGTGTGACGAGCGACTTCGGCAGCCACCACCGTTGCTACAGCGGTCTGCAGCAGCTTGGGGGGATGCTGAATCCCTTCAATACACCAAGTGACAAACAGCTCACTGTTGGCAAACGGCTGGCCCTGCTCTCCTTCACTGAGTCGGGCGTAAGCCCGTGTCAGGCTTTCCTCTCGACTGAACAGGCGTTGAGCATGGGGTTTGACCTCAATAGCGCAGTGCTGACTGAATTGAGCCAACGAGGTCAGCGCCAGTTGGCCTGAATGCTTTCCTGGAGCGGGTGGTAGACACTGAATGACCTGGTCATGGCCAACAAAGAGGCCATGATGATGGCCTTCAGACTGTGGTGTTACCAAGTGATCGCCGATAATGAAATGTCGTGTCATGGGGTGATGATCCTCATCAAGGGTTGGAAATGAAAAAGGGCGTCACCATTACGGTGACGCCCTTTGGCTTTGTTTTTCTTAAATGGGCTACTGGCCGCCCACGGTGATCTTCAGTGGTTGATGAAACTGGGGGGTGAAGGTGGATACAGGTAGCCGAGAGACTTGGTTGTGAGCGAGCACCTCGGTTGCCTGAGTAATGGCGATGGATTTGACCTGCTCTACCTGGGCGCAATCCACTTCTGTAAAGCCACTACCATAGCGGGTAGCGTTGCTCCCACCGAATGGCTCAACCTCCAGCGTTGACTCGGCCAGCGATTTGCCCTTTTTGTCATTAAACTGCAGCGTGATATACAACCGCCCAAACTCATCAGCTCCCCCACTATCAAGGGAGAAATGGTACGAGCAGACGCCCTGGTTGGCGTAGATGGTGTCGGTGTGTTGGATCGCGAGGTATCGCTGTTCTTCTGCATGGCTGGTATTTGCCCACAGCAATCCACAAGTTATCAGGGCAGCTATAGAGCATTTAGTTTTAACGATGTTCATGGTTCACCCGTTGTAATAGTCACAAGTGGAGGTCAACTTCATGGGTTTCGCTGTCCATATGGCTTCTTGGCCCGGCTTGCCGTAGACGTTGTAGACGCTCAGGGTTGATGCGGAAAGAATAGTGTTAACGAGTTGGGTCCATTCTGTTTGATTTCTGATAGTCCCAGAGAGGCGTTTACCATCGACTTCAATTTCATGGATGGTCGCTGAGGCGTCATAAGCTCTGGTATATCGGAGGTTGGAGTGCAGGTGACTCCAACCCGGCATTTGATAGGCGCATTTGATCTCCAGCACATACCGGGAATAGTCCTTGCCTTGAGTCAAAATGTAGCTAAGGCCATATTTATCTTCTTGCACAATCCACTGTGCCGGAGGGCCTTTCGGCGTGTCCAGTTTTCGGGGGTTCTGGGCATTTTCTTCCGCCTTGCTCCAAGATGCCCCCTTACCCGCTTTACGTATTTCTCCCCACATCCAGGCATCTATCGGATAGCGCTTGATGAGTCGGTCACCGATCATGACATCGACGTTGTTCAGTCGATTGTAGGTATTGACCTCGATACTGGCGGAGGAGCTGCAGGTGCCGGTATCCAGTTTCTTAAAGCTGCGACTGGCGTGTTCGGCAACCAGCAGATCGCCAGTGGCACATCCCGTTTGGGAGCGGTTGTTGACTAAGGCAAGGTAGTGGCTGTTTTTGTAGATCAGCTCACAGGTACTTTTGTTATTACACGCTTGAGCCAAGGTGGTGCCATCACTGTCTTGATAGGACCAGATGTCATTGGTGTTGCTGGCCATGACAATCGGTGCTGTGACTGCCAGGGTGAGCAATGGAACGAGTCGTTTCATGAGAACTCCTGTTGGTAGTAAGTAGTGGAGAAGGGGATAACCCTAATTCGGTTAGATAGGCAGAAAATGCCCAAAAACAACCTTTTGGGTTGATAGTCGCCCTTTGTGGTTCTTCATGTCAACGAGTCCACCCTCAACCATAGGGGTTGGTTGGAGGACTTATGACAGATATCAACTTTGAGCAGTTAGCCAAGAACGTGGGCAAGGCTATTGGGCGTCAGCGTAACCAGTCCGGGTTTACCCAGGAGCAGGTGGCTGAACACCTCAATATCGGGATGGAGGCCGTCTCTCGAATGGAGCGAGGGATTGTGGTGCCGACCGTGGTGCGGTTGGCGGAGCTCGCTCAACTGTTTGGTTGTGAGCTAGCCGACTTTCTGCGTGAGACCAGTAACCGCCCGACCGAGCAGGGCATTGTGCTGAGCCAGCAACTGGCCCGACTTGATGATGCTGACCGAACCCTGTTGCTGGAAACGGTAGAACGGTTGGTGGAGCGGTTGGCTCGTCCTCGCTGATCACCCGCCATTTACTGGGGGAGGGGATGGGCTCCCTTTCCCCAATTTGTTGGTGAGTGGACTCCTTCTTGGTTGCGGCCTCTGCGGCGTTCTGGTTGCTTGGCTTTGCGGCGCGTTATGCGAGGTAGTCGCCACTGCATCTGCGTTACCATTCGCCGTCTCGTCGCTGTGGGTTTCGGGATAGAATTCCTCCAGCAGCATCGGCACCTCTTCATCGATATCCTCAAACTGGCCATTACGCAGCAAGTCACGAGCAGCTTGCTCCATCTGGTCGATGGCGAGCCCCGCCTCTTGGTCACGCAGTGCCGCCTCCTGCGCCTGCCTGACCGCCTCAGTCAGGTTGGTTTCTTCCCGCAAGGTTAAATCCACGTAGTAGACCGGTGTGCGGTAGGACTGGGTGGTGCTCTTGGCTCGCAACCGCAGGGTGAGCGGCAGATAGCGGGTATGGCCCCCGCTCACTGCCTCCAGGTACTTCAGTCGCGCCGCCAGGGTGCGTACCGAGTTGTAGCCGGTGGTGCGGAAGATAAAACTGCCCAGCTCATCCCCTTGCCCCTCCACAAACAGGTTCAGTCGCCCGTACAGCTTGCAGCCCTGTTGCCCGGCAAAGGTGCAGCGCTCTGGTCCAGGGCAGCTGACTTCCTCCATGCCTTGCGCCCCCACACGTCTTGCTACTTCCCCATTCCCGACACAGAGTGGCCTGCCGGTTTGCCGGTCAAACGCGCTGTATTCCGCCCGTAGATTCAAGTCGCTGTCGTTGAACAGCACCCGCACCGGAATGGCGCGGATCTTGGTCTGCTCCTGCCCTTGGCCACTTTTTTGCGATGAGTAGTGTTGATGCAGGGGATGGAGCAACCATCCCCCCTTTTGCTGTATCTGGGTGGTGAGGGTGAAGCTGTCGTCCTTCTCCGGTACCCATTTATCCTGTTTTTGCACCAGCTTGCCGATGCAGATCCGCCCGATCACTGGCGGGGTAATTGCCAGTCCTTTGATCATGGTGTTTGCCTCAAGGGTTGAATGGTGAAACGGCGCACGCCAGGCACCGGTTTGACGTAACGGGTGAGCAGGTCGGGATGATCCTGACCGAGCTTATCCAGATCCGGTGCCAGCCGGTCTTTACTGCGCTTCCAGGTGATCTTGCCATCGGCAAACAACCCGGCTGTCGCTTCACCCAAGGTGGCTTGCAGCCGCTGCTTGAGCTGCGACTCCTGCAGCTCGACCGCTTCCTTTTGCTGACGCAATCGCAGTAGCTCGCCAAACAGCAGGTTGAACTCGGGGGAATCGGAGAGATCCAGCGTCTGACCATCGTCACGCGGGAACAGCCAGCTCAGGGCATTGGCTGCATCACTGGAGCCGTCAGGCTCTGGCTGGTGGTCTTGTTGCACCATCTGCCAGAACTGCGCTTCCCGCTCGGTGAGATCCTGGATCTTCTCCTCATCGCGCTCGATGCGGTAAATCCGAAAATCCTGGCCGCCGATCAGCACTGCCACCTCAGCCCAGGCATGACCGGTGACAGTCAGCTGATGGAGTACCTGACACTGGTAGGCCACCGGCACCCCTTCCTCCCACTGGGGCGCACTGTGATAGCTGGCGGTCTTGATCTCCAGAATGCCCGGCCCATCGGGATGGCCGACCACCTCTCGGTCAAGGTTGGCGAGCATGAAGGAATGCTCAGGGTGTTGCAGAACTGCATTGACCCGGCGTACACGAAAGCCGGTGCGTTTAGCATAGACCTGCGCCAATACAGGCTCCAGCTCGATGCCCCACAGCACCGCTTCCTTGTGGGAGATATCTTCCGGCTCCTTGCGACCGGTCTTCTCCAGCCACAGGCTGAGCGGACATTTGTAGGGGGAGAGCCCCACTGCCACGGCGGCATCGGAGGAGCCAATGCCGAGTTTGCGGATAGCGAGCCACTGCTCACGGGTTAACTGGGTAGTGGAGGCCAGCCGCAGGGCTTGGCCATACTTGGCTTTTACTTTCATGACGACTCCTTGTTGACGGCATAAATGGCTACGCCCGGATTGGCTTGTGCCAGTCCGGGTGAGGTTGTTATGTGGTTTGAATGGGGACGAGGAATTACTGCAGCAGAGTGAGGGCTTGATTCAGGGCTTGGGATTTGAGTTGGGATCCCTGCCCAAACCAGGCGGAATCAAGCCGGTGATCTTGGCTGCGGGCACGGCGGTGGTGATCCACGTATTCGGTGACCGCATTGACCAGCCCCCAGGCGGTATTGCGAGAGCTGGCAAGCTCTGAGCCCATACCCGCGCCCTGATAGAGCTCATGCAGCCGTTGTACCGGCTTGGTGAGAATGATGCTCTCCTCATCCAGCGGTTGCGCCAACAGGTCGCTGAAAAAGCGCAGCGCCTCTTCAGGGGCCACGGGCCGCTGTGCCAGTGCCTTGCTCTGGACTTTGAACTCATCCCAATGGGAGAGACCCAGCCCGAGCGACTCTTTGACGGCTGCCGCATCGAACTGAGTAGAGTGGGGCACCTTGATGGCACCGGTAGCACCGCGCAGTGCCATCTGCAGGGTGTTGTTGCAGACCACCCGCAGAGACGTGAACTGCGCCGTGGTGCAGAGTGTGCCGTCGCAGCTGGTTGCCAGCAACAGATAGGACTTTACCAAGTCATTGCCTTTGAGTTTTAGATCCTGGCCGGTCTTAGCCAGTGCCCACAGCTTGCGGCCGCCTTTAAGCGAGCCTGCTGTTTCCAGCTCAAAGCCACCGGCTTCCACCAGGTCTTGATAGAAGTGCAGCACCTCGTGAGGCTGTACCACGTTGTAGCGGCTTGAGACCACCGATAGGGGGGCAAGGGTATCGGAGCGATAAAGTACCTTGCTGTCGCTGTAGGGGCGGATATGTAGCGCATCGGAGGCGACGTTAAACATCACGTCGCTCTGCTCGATGGTCCAATCCATCCCCGCAGCCTGCAGCCAGATATCGAGAGATTGTTGCGGGGGCAAGACATTGCCAAGGCCGTGCCAAGGGGTTTGGCCGGTGTAGGCCATGGTGTCGATCAGGTGAGCCATGGGAGATCTCCAATGAAAAAGGGACTGTACAGAGCAGTCCCTTGGGTAGGTTCATGGAGATAATATATATCTGAAACCAATTGAAATGAGACTTATTTGCCTCTTTGGTTTCTGGCTATGGAATGCGCGCTGTGGCTGCACTGTGGTGTACAAATTGAAAGATGGGACTTAAATGGATTTGCAGTTGGAGCGGGGAAAGAGAAGGGCCTATCAGATTTTAGATAGGCCCTTTTGATAACAATTATGCATGCCTAGCGCTGCCTAGTGTGTACGCAAAAGTGTACTCAAATTAATAATGGCTGTGCTTCATGGTTGTATGTTATTGAAAGTAGTCAATAATTTTATTTTAGACGTTGAACAGGAAGTTCATGATATCGCCATCTTTGACGATGTACTCTTTCCCTTCGGCGCGCATCTTGCCTGCTTCCTTGGCGCCTTGCTCACCCTTGTAGGTGATAAAGTCTTCAAAGGCGATGGTTTGGGCGCGAATAAAGCCTTTTTCAAAGTCGGTGTGGATCTTGCCAGCCGCTTGCGGGGCAGTGGCACCGACCGGGATGGTCCAGGCACGCACTTCTTTCACACCGGCGGTGAAGTAGGTCTGCAGGTTGAGCAGCTCGTAACCGGAGCGGATAACGCGGTTCAGGCCCGGCTCTTCGATGCCAAGGTCAGCCATGAACTCGGCGCGATCTTCGTCGTCCAGTTCGGCGATGTCCGCTTCAATGGCGCAGCAGACCACGACAACGACCGCGTTCTCGGCGGCGGCGATTTCACGCACCTTGTCGAGGTAGGGGTTGTTCTCGAAGCCATCTTCCGCCACGTTGGCGATATACATGGTGGGCTTCAGGGTCAGGAAGTTGAGGTGGCTCACGGCGGCCAGCTCTTCTTTATCCAGCTTCAGGCCGCGGATCATCTGACCGTTTTCCAGCGCGACGCGGATCTTCTCCAGCACTTCCACTTCCAGCTTGGCATCCTTGTCGCCGCCTTTGGCGCGCTTGGACTGGCGGTGAATGGCGCGCTCGCAGGCGTCCAGATCCGACAGGGCCAACTCGGTGTTGATCACTTCGATATCGTCAGCAGGGGAGACCTTGCCGGCAACGTGAATGATGTTCTCGTCATCGAAGCAGCGCACCACGTGGCCGATCGCTTCGGTTTCACGGATGTTGGCCAGGAACTGGTTGCCCAGACCTTCACCCTTGGAGGCGCCGGCAACCAGGCCTGCGATGTCGACAAATTCCATGGTGGTCGGCACAACGCGCTGCGGATTGATGATGGCAGCTAGCTGATCGAGGCGGGGATCCGGCATCGGGACCACACCGGTGTTCGGCTCGATGGTGCAGAACGGGAAGTTGGCGGCTTCGATACCGGCCTTGGTCAGCGCGTTGAACAGGGTGGATTTGCCTACATTGGGCAGGCCCACGATACCGCATTTAAAACCCATGGATTGTTACCTTACTTGATGGATGCTGTTGAGGGTCGCCCGCAGGCGGCCCATGTCATGCTTGTTCTGGTCGTTGCTCCTGCACCGGCACAATGCCCGTACAGGGTCAAACTGACCTATACCTTTTCAGCCTTGAAGCTGTGCAGCCGATTCATGGCCTTGGTCATATCTTGTTTGAACAGGATATCGGTGGCGCGCAGGGACTCGTCCAGTGCGGCGTCGATCAGGCTCTGTTCACTGCTGGGAGCCTTGGTCAGGACGAAGCCTGCCACCTGCTCTTTGCTGCCGGGATGGCCGATCCCGAGACGCAGCCGGAAAAAGTTATTGTTGTTGCCCATCTTGGCGATGATGTCCTTGAGGCCGTTATGGCCACCATGACCACCCCCTTGCTTGAACTTGGCGATGCCCGGCGGCAGATCCAGTTCGTCATGGGCGACCAGCATCGCTTCCGGCTCAATCTGATAAAAACGCGCCAGTGCGGCCACCGCCTTGCCAGAGAGGTTCATATAGGTGTTCGGGATGAGCAGCCGCACATCCTGCCCCTCGACCAGGATGCGGGCAGTATGGCCGAAGAATTTGGGTTCTTCACGCAGGCTGACATTGTGCCAGCGGGCCAGTTGCTCCACATACCAGGCGCCCGCGTTGTGGCGGGTCTTGGCATATTCCGGGCCGGGATTGCCCAGTCCGACGATCAGTTTGATTTCGCTTGTCACGCTTGATGTCTTCACTCGCAGCTGCCGTGGGCACACTACCCAGGGCAATAGGACGCAATATTCTAGCCGCCGAGTGGCGATCACTCAACCAATGCTCATGTTATGGCGGAATTTGCCCCATTATTGCGGCTAACAGTGGGCAAACGGGCCTCTTGCATGAGGCCCGTTTCAGCTTACCGATGGACTGTGCCTGGTTGACTACCGCCGTTATTTGGCGCGCAGCAGGGTGACGGTCTCTTCATCCAGCGCGGTCAGGGTGGGGCGGGCATCGCGCACATATTCCACGAAAGAGGCCGCATCGGTGCCGCAATCCACGCCGCTGGCCTTGCAATCGAGCGCCTGGCCCGGGGCATAGACGGCGCTCAGCAGCTCGCCGTTTTGTGCCACTTTCAGCACCGGGAAGGCGGTCAGCTTGCCATTGACGCTGGCGATGTCGACCCGCTCGCTCTGGTGGCGCTGGGCATTGGCCAGTGCCTGCCAGCCATCGTTGCCGTTGGCGCTGTAGGCGTTCATCACTACCCGATAGCGCTGGTTATCTACCAGATCCTGCCACTCGCCGTTTGCGGTCTTGCGCTGCAATTGGGTCAGGGTGCCCGTCTTGCCTGCGTCGGTCTCCTGGAAGGTGTAACGCAGGTGGCCGCCATAGGGGAACTTGCCGGCATGGGCGCTGGCGGGCAGGGTGGCGGTGATGGTCTCGGTCAAGAGGGCGCGCACCTCGGCGCCAGTCAGGGTCAGCACCGAGAGCTGGTTCTTGAACGGCAGCAGGGTGAGGGCACTATCCCCCTCGCGCCATTCGCCAGCGGGCAGTTCGGCACGCACGCCGCCCACCGCTAGCAGGGCGAAGTCGACCGGCCCGCCGGTCAGGGCTTGCACTGCTGGCGTATTGGCCCAGTAGAACTCCCCTTCGGCAACCAGCGGCGCCACATCTGAGCCGTGGCTGTCGCTGCCGTTGTCGCCGGGGCGACGGGCATTTTGCAGTTGCTCGGGAATGGTGCCGATCACCGGGCCGTAGGCTTTCTCCAGCGCCGGTTTGTAGTGGCTGTCGATGATGCCGCGCAGGCGCGGATCTTCATCCACGGTCACCAGATTGGGCTGGTTGTCGACAAACTGGCTCGCCTCTTTGCTGCGGGTGTCGTCGAGCGCCTGCTTGCGGGCCGCATCGGCGAAGAAGTCGCGGCTGGCCAGCAGGCTGTTGTGGCCCTGGCAGTCGGTCACCTGACCGTGGCTGTCAAAGGTCACCTGCGCCAGACCGATGGCCTGGGCATAGGAGCCCGCCTGCACCACGCAGGTTTTGCCGATGCCATCCGGATTGGTCACCAGCTTGGCGTAATCGCCGGTCTTGCCCCAGCCGATATTGCGAAAATCGCCGAGCAGGCTGTGGGAGTGGCCGCCGACGATGGCATCGAGGCCGTTCACCTTGGCCGCCAGCGCCAGATCCCGCTCGTTGCCAATGTGGGTGAGGGCGACGATCTGGTGGATTCCCTTGGCTTGCAGCATGTCGACCGTGGCCTGAGCCGAGGCGACCTCCTTGCCAAAGCGCAGCTTGCCGACGTTGGGGGCGATATTGCCCATGTCTTCCAGCACCAGACCGACGACGGCGACCAGCTGTTTGCCTTGCGGCAGATTATTGATGTCGGTGACCGGACTCTTCTGGTTGCCGTCAAAGGCGTAGACCACGAAGGGCTTGAGGTTGTCTGCCTTGCTGAGGGCCGGATCGGCCTTGGTGTCGAGGTTGGCGGCCAGCACCGGGAAGTTGACCCCCTCGATGAAGCGGGCCAGCTTCTGGTTGTCCAGATCGAACTCGTGGTTGCCCAGCGCCATGGCATCGAGGCCGAACTGGCTCAGCAACTCGGCGTTGGCCATCCCCTCGTTGAGCTTGAAGTAGCCGCTGCCCTGCCAGGCATCGCCGCCGTGCAGCAGCAGCAATGGCTGGTTCTTGGCCAGTGCATCGGCCTGATAGGCTTTCGCCATGGTCAGCAGGCGCGGATAACCGCCAAAGCGGGTATAGAGGGTGTCCGTCTCCCCCTGCGGGGCAAAGATCTGCCCTTTGATCTCGGCATTGACCGGATCAAACTGGGAGTGGGTGTCGTTCATGTGCGCCAGAGTCAGCACGAAGGGCGGGTTCTCTTTGACGGGCTGACAGGCGAACAGGGCGCAGGTGAGGGTCGCGAGCAGGAGGGGACGCAAGCAATTCATGGGTAAATCCTTAAGCCTGCCGGGGGCAGGGTCGTACCAGATAGCAGAAAGTTGGAAAGAGATGGTCCAGAAAGACGAAAACCGCCTGATGGCGGTTTTCGTTATTGCTGAATCTATCAATGCTCAAACATGGCAGAGATGGACTCTTCGTTGCTGATGCGACGAATGGCTTCGGCCAATACAGTTGACAGGGTCAGCTGTTTGACTTTGCCAATCGCTTTCATCTCCGCAGTGAGCGGGATGGAGTCGGTGATGATCAGTTCATCGATCACCGAGTTCTTGATGTTCTCGACGGCAGTGCCGGAGAAGACCGGGTGAGTGGCGTAAGCGAATACTCGCTTGGCACCGCGCTCTTTCAGGGCTTCTGCGGCTTTGCACAGGGTGCCGCCGGTGTCGATCATGTCATCGACGATGACGCAGTCGCGGCCGGCAACGTCACCGATCAGGTGCATGACCTGGGAGACGTTCGGGCGGGGGCGGCGCTTGTCGATGATGGCGATGTCGGTGTCATCCAGCAGCTTGGCGATAGCGCGGGCACGCACTACGCCACCGATGTCCGGGGAGACGACGACAGGAGACTCGAGGTTCTTGGCTTTCATGTCTTCCAGCAGCACCGGGCTACCGAACACGTTGTCTACCGGAACGTCGAAGAAACCTTGAATTTGCTCGGCATGCAGGTCAACGGTCAGCACGCGATCCACACCCACGCTGGAGAGGAAGTCAGCGACAACCTTGGCGGTGATAGGTACACGGGCGGAGCGGACGCGGCGGTCCTGACGGGCATAACCAAAGTAGGGGATAACGGCAGTGATACGGCCAGCTGAAGCACGACGCAGTGCATCTACCATGACGATCAATTCCATCAAATTGTCGTTGGTCGGGGCACAGGTGGATTGAATGATGAAGATATCGCCACCACGTACATTCTCATTGATCTGTACGCTGATCTCGCCGTCGCTAAAGCGACCTACGGCAGCATTGCCGAGTTTGATAAACAGGCGATCTGCGATCTTCTGGGCTAGTTCCGGCGTTGCGTTACCAGCAAACAGCTTCATGTCAGGCACGGTTTGAAACCTCGGGGTTGCATCCAGTATGTGGGGGAGTCTGAAATCAGACCCTATCGTTTTGGGGCAAACGATTTATCAAGATAACGTACAAGGCGTCTGCTGCCCAATGAATGATTGTGATGATACCGGTAACCCGCATCCGTGGCCGAGTGCAAAATCGGCCACGTTAATCATCATCAATGCTGTTCGGTAAAATTGGCTGGGGTACTAGGATTCGAACCTAGGAATGGCGAGATCAAAACCCGCTGCCTTACCGCTTGGCGATACCCCAATCATTTGAACTGTTGCAATGTGGAGAAGAGAGGTGATATGTTCTCGCCCTTGGCGACAAACCCATCAAGTCCCTCCGGCACGCAGGCCAACACTTCCCGAGCAGTCACTTCGTCTTCAAATTGAGCAAAGACGCAGGCTCCTGTGCCCGTCATTCTTGACGGCGCGTATTCTAGCAACCAGCCGAGCGCATTGGCAACCTCGGGGTGGCGCTTTTTCACCAGTGATTCGCAATCGTTTTTCCACTCACCTTCCAGCAGGTTGTCCAGCGCCATTTTCGGTGTGGCTCTGGGCAGGTCCGGATCCTGGAATACGGCCGCGGTTGCCACATGGCAATCCGGCTTGAGCACCAGATACCAGGCATCGGGCAGTTCGACCGGTTGCAGCCGCTCGCCCACTCCTTCGGCAAAGGCCGCCTTGCCACGGACAAACACCGGTACATCGGCCCCCAGCTGGACGCCAAGCGCTGCCAGTTCATCTTCACCGAGCCCCGCTTGCCAGAGGTGGTTAAGCGCCACCAGCGTGGTTGCCGCATCGGACGATCCGCCGCCAATGCCGCCCCCCATGGGCAACACTTTCTCCAGCCGGATATGCGCTCCCTGCGGGCTCGGCAGTGTTGCCTGCAGCAGGCGGGCGGCGCGGATGATGAGGTTTTGCTCGTCCGGCACGCCCGGAATGGCCGGGCTCAGGGTGAGTGTGTCGCTATCAGGAATCACCTCAAACTCGAGCCAGTCGCTGTGGTTGAGGAAGATAAACAGGGTCTGCAGCTCGTGATAGCCATCGGGACGACGGCCATTGACGTGTAGAAACAGGTTGAGTTTGGCCGGTGCCGGCCAGCGTGTGGAAGCCATTAACGTGCAAGAGTCCATTGGTTGATCTGAAGCTTGAGGCGGCTGTTCTGGCCGGTCATGGTCAGCAGGTGCGGCAGGCGGTAGCCATCCTGATCCCGATAATCGCCATAGACGATCTGCCACTGGCCGTCGCGCACGCTGGCCAGACTGCTGTCGGGGTTGAGTTCAAACTCCGCCTGACCCGGCAGCCCCTTGATCCACTCCGGCAATCCGGCGACCGGAATATTCCAGCCGGTCAGCTGATAGATGAGCGCTTCGGCGTCCTGGCTCTGGTGGCGATTGCCGTCGCTATCGAGCAGGGTGATCTGCCCCTTGCTGCGAGAAAGCTCCAGAATGCTGGTGCCAATCAGGCTGGTGAGGTTGAGGCGATAATCCTCGCCATCCTGCTGCCAGTTGAGGCGGGCGCTGCCCTTTTGTTGGGGGGTGATGATGGCCATCTTGCCGGAGAGCTGCCAGTGGGTCAGCTGCTCGAGACGGGTCCGCTCCTGGTTCCAGTTCACCTGGTCACGCTGGGGCTGGGTGGTGGCACAACCGGCCAGCAACAGCAGGCAGGTGAGGGTAAAAATACGTAGCAGCAAGAGACGGCTCCAGAGAGAGGAATTTGCCACAGTATACGGGGCGGCCGTATTGCTTTTAAAGACTTACCCTTTCTCGTACAATTGGCAGCCTTTGCACCCAGCGTATGAAATGATCGTCGCCCACTCATGAGTTTGCTTGCCCTCGGAATCAACCACAACACCGCCAGTGTCGCCTTGCGGGAACGGGTCGCCTTTGGCCCGGACTGCATCGATCGCGCCTTGCGTGAGCTGGTGAGCCAACCCGGTGTCAGCGAGGCGGTGATCGTCTCCACCTGCAACCGGACCGAACTCTATTGCAATCTGGACGGGGAGCGGCAGGAGCAGGTGCTGCGCTGGCTGCAGCAGTTCCACGGGCTGGACGCGGCCGAATTGGTCACCGCCATCTATCAGCATCACGACGAAGAGGCGGTACGCCACCTGATGCGGGTGGCGTGCGGGCTCGACTCGCTGGTGCTGGGAGAACCGCAGATCCTGGGGCAGATCAAGCAATCCTACGCCCACGCCCAGCAGTCCGAATCCCTCAAGGGGACGCTGGAGCGGCTGTTCCAGAAATCCTTCTCGGTGGCGAAAAGAGTGCGCACCGATACCGAGATTGGCGCCAGTGCCGTGTCGGTGGCCTTTGCTGCTGTCAGCCTGGGTCGGCGGATCTTCTCCGACCTCTCCCAGACCAAGGTACTGCTGGTCGGGGCGGGGGAGACTATTGAACTGGTGGCCCGTCACCTGCGCGAGCAGAACGTCACCCAGATGATGGTGGCCAACCGCACCTTGCCGCGCGCCCAGACCCTGGCGACCGAATTCGGCGCCCAAGTGATGACGCTGGAAGAGATCCCCGATTATCTGCACGAGGCGGATATCGTCATCAGCTCGACGGCGAGCCCGCTGCCCATCATCGGCAAGGGGATGGTGGAGCGCGCCCTCAAGGCCCGTCGCTTCAAGCCCATGTTTCTGGTGGATATTGCCGTACCGCGCGACATCGAAGCGGAAGTCGATGAGCTCTCCGATGCCTATCTCTACACGGTGGATGATTTGCAGGGGATCATCGAGCAGAACCTCGAAACCCGTAAACGGGCGGCCGCGCAGGCGGAAGTGATCGTGCAGGAAGAGCGCGACGAGTTCATGGGCTGGTATCGCGGCCAGAGCTCGGTCGACCTCATTCGCGACTATCGCCATCAGTCCCAGCAAGTGGCTGACGAAGAGCTGCAACGGGCCCTGCTGGCGCTGGCACAGGGTGAGAGTGCCGAACAGGCGCTCAAGGCAATGGCCCATCGCCTCACCAACAAATTGATCCACGCGCCGACCCAGGCGTTGCGCCAGGCTGCTTCCCGGGGGGATCAGAGCGAGCTCTCCCGCTTGCGGCAGGCGCTGGGGTTGTCACAAGAGCCATAATTTTCGGGCAACCTACCGGTTGTCCCGTCCTCCATTGAGAATGCAAGAGTTATGAATCCGTCACTGATCAGAAAGCTGGAAGGCCTCATCGAGCGCCACGAAGAAGTACAGGCCATGCTCGGCGAGCCGGACGTGGTCTCGGATCAGGATCGCTACCGCGCCCTGACCCGCGAATATGCCCAGCTGGAAGATATCGTTCACGCCTTCCAGCGTTACCGTCAGGCTCAGGATGATCTGGAGACCACCCAGATGATGCTGGAAGAGGACGATGCCGACCTGCGCGAGATGGCGCAGGAGGAGCTGCCGCTGGCCAAGGCCAAGCTGGAGGCGCTGGAGCAGGAGCTGCAACTGATGTTGCTGCCCAAGGATCCCAAGGATGACAACAACTGCTATCTGGAGATCCGCGCCGGTGCCGGTGGTGACGAAGCGGCCATCTTTGCCGGTGACCTGTTCCGCATGTATTCACGGTTTGCCGAGCGTCAGGGCTGGCGCGTCTCCATCGTCAGCTGCAACGACGGTGAATACGGTGGCTACAAGGAGGTGATCGCCAAGATCGACGGCGAGCGCGTCTATGGCCGCCTCAAGTTTGAATCCGGTGGCCATCGGGTGCAGCGGGTGCCGGAGACCGAATCTCAGGGCCGGGTGCACACCTCCGCCTGTACCGTCGCCGTGCTGCCGGAAGTGCCGGAAGCAGAGCAGATCGAGATCAACCCCTCCGACTTGAAGATCGACACTTTCCGCGCCTCCGGTGCCGGTGGTCAGCACGTCAACAAGACCGACTCGGCCATTCGCATCACCCACCTGCCGACCGGTCTGGTGGTGGAGTGTCAGGACGAGCGTTCCCAGCACAAGAACCGCGCCAAGGCGATGTCAGTGCTCTCCGCCCGTCTGCAAGCGGCCGAGGATGAGCGCCACCGCGCCGCCGAACAGAGCACCCGCCGCAATCTGGTGGGCTCCGGCGATCGCTCCGAGCGCATCCGTACCTACAACTACCCGCAGGGCCGCCTCTCCGAGCACCGCATCAACCTTACCCTGTATCGCCTCTCCGAGATCCTGGAAGGGGATCTGGACTGCATCATCACCCCGCTGGTGCAGGAGTATCAGGCCGATCAGCTCGCCTCGCTGGCCGAGAACAACTGATGCAAATGGTGATCCGGCAAGCTCGCATTAAGTGTGGTGCCCATAAGGTGGAGTGGCACTGATGCAGATCCAGCAGGCTCGCGCCCATATCATGACGGTGCTGGCTGTCGGGGAATCCCCCCGCGCCGACGCCGATGTGCTGCTCTGCCATCTGCTCGACTGCCGTCGCAGCTATCTGATGACCTGGCCCGAGCGTGAGCTGGATGTCGCCCAGCAGGCCACCCTGCAGGGGTGGCTGGCCCGTCGTCTCAATGGCGAACCCATCGCCCATCTGGTGGGAGAGCGGGAGTTCTGGTCGCTGCCGCTGAAAGTGAGTCCGGCGACCCTGATCCCGCGCCCCGATACCGAGGTGCTGGTCGAGCAGGCGTTGACCAAAATCCCGCAAGGGCCGTGCGCCGTGCTGGATCTGGGCACCGGCACTGGCGCCATCGCGCTGGCGCTCAAGTCCGAGCGACCCGAGGTCGATGTATGGGCGGTGGATCGGATGGCTGATGCCGCGGCACTGGCCCGCGAAAACAGCGCCGCGCTGGGATTGCCTATCGAGGTGCGCGATGGTAGCTGGTTCGAGCCACTGGGCGAGCCGGATCGCGACAAGACGCCACGATTTGCGGTGATTGTCTCCAATCCCCCCTATATTGATGGCGCCGATCCCCATCTCGAGCAGGGTGACGTGCGCTTTGAACCCCGCTCGGCGCTGGTTGCCGATGACGCCGGGCTGGCCGATATCCGCCACATCGTGGCCCATGCCCCCGCGTATCTGCTGACCGATGGCTGGCTGTTGCTGGAGCATGGCTGGGATCAGGGGGAGGCGGTGCGTCAGTTGCTGCGCGATGGCGGCTACCGCGAGGTAGCCACGGTGCGCGATTACGGGGATAACGACAGGGTGACGCTGGGCCTCTGCCCGCTGCGCTGACGGCCCCTCACTGTTACACGGCGGATTGCCTGTGCGCCGCCATGCAAGGATTTAATATGGTTTTTGTGCTCAAGCACCTGCACCTCACCCTGATTGCAGGGGCCGTGCTGATGTTTATGCTCCGCTTCTACTGGGTGCAGACCGCCACTGGCCGTGCCTACAGCGCGCCGGTGATGAAGGTCAGCGGCTGGCTCAACGGACTGGTGGTGCTCTCCGGCGTATTGCTCTGCATGGTGCTGGATCTCAACCCGCTCAATAACGGAACGCCCTGGCTCAGCGAGAAGCTGATGGCCATTCTGGTGCTGGTATTTCTGGCGGCGATGGCGCTGCGGCTGGCCAAAAGCAATCTGGTGCGCTGGTGCTCCTTTCTGGGGGCGCTCGGCTGGATCTACTTTATTGCCAAGTTGGCAGTGCTCAAACAGACGAGTGTGTTCGGCTAAGGCATGAAGAGAATGTTACACATAGACGAATGGACCGATTTCGAAGCCCACGACATCACCGAGCTGGCGTTGTCTGTCAGCGATGAGATTTATGGCTCGGCCGAGGAGGGGATCCGCGAGCTGAACCTGCTGGACGAGTGGCTGGACGAGCAGATCGAAGAGGGCACCTGCGACGAGGTGCGCCAGCAGCTGCTGCAAGGCTTCTACCACAGCCTCGGCTTTCATGGCGACTGGCAGGACTACTTCTCGGCGAACAACTGCGACCTCAATCAGGTGCTGGTACAGCGCAAGGGGATCCCGGTCAGCCTCGGCATTCTCATCATCCAGCTGGGGCGCAAGCTCGGGCTCGATGTGGAGGGGATCTGCTTCCCAGGCCACTTCCTGGTGAGCTTTGCCGGTGGCGAGGGGGAGGTCTATGTCGATCCCTTTACCGGCGACGAGCTGAGTCTGGCCCGCATCGAGCTGCTGCTGCGCGGCGCGCTGGGGGACTTGGCGACCCTGACCCCCGACTACCTGCAGCCCTCCGGCCAGTGGGAGATCATCGAACGGCTGCTCAACGTCAGCAAGGGTGCCCTGCTGCGGGAAGATCGCATGCCAGAGGCGCTGCGTTGCAGCGAGCTGTTGCTGCGGATGAAGCCCGGCGATCCGCTGGAGACGCGGGATCGCGGCTTTATCTACGAGCAGCTCGATTGTCCGCGTCAGGCCGCCGACGATTTTGAATATTTTATTGAACAATGCCCGGACGATCCGGTCGCCGATGTGCTGAAAGTGCAGCTGGCAGCGTTGGATCTTAGCCCCAAGCCCCTCCATTAAGGACGGCTTGAAACTGAAACAGAAGAATATCAAGGCCGCTGCGTCCGGTCGCAACGGAGTAACTTGGCTTCAGGCCCTTTCATTAAGGATGTCTTGGAGTTGAAACAGAAGAATATCAAGGCCGCTGCGCCCGGCTGCAACGGACTAACTTGGCTTCAGGCCCTTTCATTAAGGATGTCTTGGAGCTGAAACAGAAGAATATCAAGGCCGCTGCGCCCGGCTGCAACGGACTAACTTGGCTTCAGGCCCTTTCATTAAGGATGTCTTACTGAAACAGAAGAATATCAAGGCCGCTGCGCCCGGCTGCAACGGACTAACTTGGCTTCAGGCCCTTTCATTAAGGATGTCTTAGATGGAACAGAAGAATATCAAGATCAACCAGATCGACGTTGCCAACGACAAACCGTTCGTGCTGTTTGGCGGCATGAACGTGCTGGAGTCCCGCGATATGGCGATGGCTGTGTGCGAGAAGTACGTGGAAGTGACCAGCAAGCTGGGCATCCCGTTTGTCTTCAAGGCGAGTTGGGACAAGGCCAACCGCTCCTCCATCCACTCTTACCGTGGTCCGGGTCTGGAAGAGGGTATGAAGATTTTCCAGGAGCTGAAAGCGACCTTCGGCATGCCGGTCATCTCCGATCTGCACGAACCCCATCAGGCCACGCCGGTCGCTGAGGTGGTTGACGTTATCCAGCTGCCCGCTTTCCTGGCACGCCAGACCGATCTGGTGGAAGCCATGGCCCGTACCGGCAACGTCATCAACATCAAGAAGCCGCAGTTCCTCAGCCCAAGCCAGATGAAGAACATCACCGACAAGTTCGAGGAGTGCGGCAACGATCAGCTGATCCTGTGCGAGCGCGGTGCCAACTTCGGCTACGACAACCTGGTGGTGGACATGCTGGGTCTGGGGGTGATGAAGAAGAGCACTGGCGGCTATCCGGTGATCTTTGACGTGACCCACTCCCTGCAGTGCCGTGATCCGCTGGGTGCGGCCTCCGGTGGTCGTCGCGAGCAGGTGACCGAGCTGGCGCGCGCCGGTATGGCGGTCGGTCTGGCCGGTCTCTTTATCGAATCCCACCCGGATCCGAAAATTGCCCGCTGCGATGGCCCGAGCGCCCTGCCGCTGGAGAAGCTGGAAGGCTTCCTCAAGCAGATGAAGGCCATCGATGACCTGATCAAGGGCTTTGACCCCCTCGATACCTCCGTCTGATCCACGGTACCGGTTTCGTGATGCCAAGTGCCCCGCTATGCGGGGCATTTTTATATCCGGAATGTTTTCATTGAGGTCTTAAATAAATCAATGACCAATATATCATGGTTATCATGGTTATCATGGTTATCATGGTTATCATGGTTATCGTGGTGTTAATGATGTTAAATTGGTTGTGTGATTAATGTCTCTTAATTGCTTCTTATAACGTGTGAAAGTGGCGCTGTTGCGATGATGAAATAGCATGATGCTGGCGAGAGAAAGATATTTTCTCGTGACGGCTCAGTGCATGCCGATTTCTACCATATGAGATGTCAATTAATTAACAGGACGTTAATCATGCACAAGAAAGTATTTAGCAGCCTTTATTTCCAGGTATTGCTCGCGATTACCCTTGGGGTATTTCTGGGGCATGTCTATCCGGAACTGGGCGCCAATATGAAACCCCTCGGCGATGGCTTTGTCAAATTGATCAAGATGATTATCGCCCCCGTTATTTTCTGTACTGTAGTGACCGGTATTGCCGGGATGGAGAGCATGAAGGCGGTCGGCAAAACCGGCGCCATTGCCCTGATCTACTTCGAGGTGGTCAGTACCATCGCCCTCATCATCGGGTTGTGCGTGGTCAACCTGTTGCAGCCGGGGGGAGGAATGAACATCGATCCGGCCGCGCTGGATGCCAGCGCCATCTCCGCCTATGCGGAGCAGGCAAAGTCACAGGGCATTATCGCCTTTTTGCTGGATATTATTCCGGGCAGCGTGATCGGTGCCTTTGTCAGCGGCAATATCTTGCAGGTATTGTTGTTTGCGGTGCTGTTCGGTTTTTCCCTGCATCATATTGGCGAAAAGGGACAGGTTATTTTCGGCGTCATCGACAGTTTCTCCAAAGTCATATTTGGTATTATCAACATGATAATGAGACTGGCGCCGATCGGTGCATTCGGGGCAATGGCATTTACCATCGGTAAATATGGGGTAGGTTCACTGGTACAGCTGGGACAGCTTATTGCCTGCTTCTATCTTACCTGCCTCTTCTTTATCTTCATCGTGCTGGGCAGCATCGCCAAAGCCTCAGGCTTCAGCATCCTGCGTTTCATCTCCTACATTCGTGAGGAGCTGCTGATCGTGCTGGGGACCTCCTCTTCCGAGTCGGTACTGCCGCGGATGCTGGACAAAATGGAGAAGCTGGGTTGCCAGAAATCGGTGGTGGGGCTGGTCATTCCGACCGGGTACTCCTTTAACCTGGATGGCACCTCCATCTATCTGACCATGGCGGCGATTTTTATCGCGCAGGCCACCAATACCCCGCTGGATCTGTTCCATCAGATCACTCTGCTGGTGGTACTGCTCATCTCCTCGAAAGGGGCGGCAGGGGTAACCGGGAGTGGCTTTATCGTGCTGGCTGCGACTATTTCGGCTGTGGGCCATCTGCCATTGGCCGGGTTGGCACTGATCCTGGGGATCGACCGCTTCATGTCCGAAGCCCGGGCGTTAACCAACCTGATCGGTAACGGGGTTGCCACCGTAGTGGTCGCCAAATACTGCAAGCAGCTGGACGAGAAGAAGATGGATGCAGTGCTCGGCGGCAAGGCGGGGCAACTGGAAGTGGACAGGGTTTAAGCACAGTTTCCCCCCGCACGGCCGCGTTGGCTGGTGCGGGGGCAATAAAAAACGGCCAATCGGCCGTTTTTTTTGTGCTGATACCGCAAGTATCAGCTCTTCACTGCAGGGCGCTGATTACAGGCTCTGGGTGAAAGTACGGGTAACCACGTCACGCTGCTGTTCCGGGGTCAGGGCGTTGAAACGCACTGCGTAACCAGATACACGGATGGTCAGCTGCGGGTACTTCTCCGGGTTTTCGATAGCATCTTCCAGAGTTTCGCGACGCAGCACGTTGACGTTCAGGTGCTGGCCACCTTCAACAGCAGGCTCAGCCTGAACCGGCAGTTCGCGGTATTCGAACTGACCCAGGTCAGCCAGTTGCACTTCTTGATCGGCAGCGAAAGTATCGCCTTTGGCGCAGATGCAGCGAGCCTGTTGCTTCTCTTCGTCCAGCAGCCAGAAAGAGTTCAGCAGAGCGGTGTTGGCGGCCTGGGTGATTTGAATGCCTTTGATCATGGTATGACTCCTCAATGGGAACGCGAATCCAACTGTAAGGAAATTACCCTGATGTATTTAAGCTACCGTCGTTGGCGATGACTTAAAGGGCCCTTGCCTTACACCTTTTCTTTGATGGGGTCATATATACCACGGTGGTAATATTACCAAAATTGATCTAGATCAAGAAAATCCGACAAAGCGCCATTTAAATGGGATTAAATTCTTGAGTTGAATCAAAAATAGGTCATTTTTCTGATTTTGTAAGATATCCAGATTATGCATCTTTTGTCTCGCTAATCTAGTAATTTAACTACATCTTTTTAGCTTTTTTCTTAGGTTAATTGAGGGGTTGGCTACACTCAGCAAAAAAACGAGGAGAGTGCCGGGTGAATAATGGGTGGCGAAAGTGGGCATGGCTCGCCCTGTTTTGTTGCTGGGCAAGCAGTAGTGCGGTGCGGGCCGAGACGGTGCGTATTGCCGTGGGCGAGTGGCCGCCCTATATCAGTGAGTCGTTGCCCAATCAGGGCTTTCTCTGTGAGGTGGTGCGCCAAGCCTTCGCCGAAGAGGGGCTCGATGTCAGCTTTCACTTCTATTCCTGGGCCGAGGCTTACCAGCTGACCCTGGAGGGGCGCTATGTGGTCACCATGCCCTGGTTTCGCTCCCGCGAACGGGAACAGCTTTTCTATCTCTCCGCCTCGCTCGGCCATTTCACCACCCGCCTGATGACGCTGACCGGTACGCCCGCGGTCAATCTGGGTGAGTTGCAACACCAGCCGGTCGGGGTGACCCGTGGTTACTTCTATGGCGATGGCTTTGCCGCCCGCCAAGCCGGGCTCACCCTCGAGTGGTCAGATTCCGATGAGGAGAGCATGGGCAAGCTGCTCGACGGGCGAGTCCACTATCTGGTGATGGATGAGCAGGTGGCACAGACCCTGTTCCAGCAGGCGCTCGTCCGTCATCCCCAATCGCTGTCACTGACCGGCGCCGCCGACCCCATCTGGTCGCAACCGGGATACCTGTTGATGCGCAAGGCTGATCCCGAGGCGCGCCGTCTGATGCTGCTGTTCAATACCGGGCTGCGCAAGCTGGAGCGCTCTGGGCGTCTGGCCGAACTGTGGAAACCATGAGCCACGGTTGCGTCTTGCGGGCTGGCCCCCTATCCTGAGCCCTTCGCCGTATCAAGTGAGGAGGCCGGGGTGCTGACCTGGAGTGATGTGATTGGCTCTGAGAAAGAGCAGGACTATTTCAAGAGTACGCTGGCAACTGTCAGAGCCGAGCGTGAAGCGGGCAAGGTGATCTACCCGCCAGCCACCGATGTGTTCAATGCCTTCAAGCTGACCGAGCTGGATCAGGTCAAGGTGGTGATCCTGGGCCAGGACCCCTACTACGGCCCCAATCAGGCGCACGGTCTCTGTTTCTCCGTTCTACCCGGCGTACGTACGCCCCCCTCACTGGTCAACATCTATAAAGAGATGCAGCGGGATCTGCCAGGTTTCGTCACACCCAATCACGGCTTTCTCGAATCCTGGGCCAAACAGGGCGCCCTGCTGCTCAACACAGTGCTGACGGTGCAGGCCGGTCAGGCTCACTCTCACGCCCATCTGGGATGGGAGACCTTTACCGATCGGGTCATCGAGCAGATCAATGCCAGTTGTCAGGGCGTGGTCTTCCTGCTGTGGGGCGCCCACGCCCAGAAGAAGGGGCGTTTTATCGACCGCCAGCGCCACTATGTGCTGACCGCGCCGCACCCGAGCCCCCTCTCTGCCCACCGCGGTTTCATCGGTTGTGGTCACTTTACCGAGACCAATCGCTTGCTGGAACAACAGGGCAAGAGTCCGATAGAGTGGAAATCTGTCTGCATTCCACTTGATTGAGTGCAAAGTTCAGGCGACAAATGACCGTATACTCAGGGACATAACATTAATTCAGAGCCAAGGAGTGCCCATGTTATCCAGTCTGCACAAGGACCATCTCAACATCGCCCGACTCTTGGAGCTGCTCAAGCACAAGCTGGCAGCCATCCGTGCCGAAGAGCCCATCAGCTATTTTCTGGTGCGCGATGTCATCGACTACCTGCGGGAGGTCTCTGACAAGTACCACCATCCCAAGGAAGATCTCATCTATGACTACTACCTGAAATATCGGGTGGTGGAAGGGGAGGTCGCCAACCGCCTGCAGGAGGAGCATGTCAAGCTGCTGGAGGCCGGGGCCGATCTCAAGGAGATGGTGGAGATGATCCTGATGGATGCGGTGATCCCCCTCGATCAGTTCACCACCAAGCTGGAGCGCTTCGTGGAGCTGCAAGAGGCGCACATGAACTACGAAGAGGGGGTGATCTTCCCCCATCTGCGTGACTCCCTGACCGAGGATGACTGGCGTCAACTGGAGCAAAACTGGCAGAACCGCGCCATTGGCGACCCCCTGTTCGGCGCCGAGGTGAGCCAGCACTTTCAGGCGCTGGCCAAACGCCTCTCTTTGCCGCTTACGACCGGATAAGAGCCGTACCTGCAGCGCAGCGGGTATTGTGTGAGTGCAACTTGAATGAAAACAGAAAGGCCTCCATCCGGCTGTCTCTTATACAAAAATCCCCAAGCATCGCTTGGGGATTTTTTTTGAACTTCTCTCCCATTCTGTGATCTGAACCTTTCATCGCTCTCTTTCCTGGTTCTAACATGCCCTTCACTCAACCGGCGCACTGGGCGCAGGCACAGTTTGGTCACGCCAACCTCAACGACCCAAGACGCACCAGAAGGTTGGTCGCTCTCGTCACCGCCCTTGCTCACCAACCAGGAGATTGCGTGTCACACCTTCCCCTCTCACCTGCTGATATGGAAGGTGGGTGCGGCTTCATTCGCAGCCCGCATGTCAGTGCCGAGGCCATTGCCAACGCCGGCTTTGCCGTCACCGCCGCCCATGCCAGAGACCATTCCCTCTTGTTGGCACTGGAAGACACCACGGCCCTTACCTTCAATCATGCCAGCGTCAAAGACCAGCTGGGCCACACCAACCAGGGCAGCAGTCGCGCCCTGCTGGCTCACTCCGTGCTGCTGTTCGCGCCGCACGAGCGCAAGGTGGTGGGCTTGGCCGCCCAGCAAATCTGGACCCGCGATGTCAGCAAGCGAGAGCAGAGTCGACAACACGCCACCCGTCCCTATCAGGAGAAAGAGAGCTACAAATGGGAGCAATGGCTAATAACATCATGTCGATCAGCCAATAACATCATGCCGATCACTTTTTTTCTGCCCGCGTTTATAGCGTCTTC
>NZ_JAPDBM010000069.1:0-24739 GCF_027705265.1 Aeromonas sp. QDB11
AGGCAAGGGGCAACAGTGGATCAAGGGATGATCGTCTCACTTTTTCCTGTCAATGCCATCTGGGTGAACAGTTACCAGGTCTCCGGCTTTGCCGATAGCGAAAGCAGCCCTGAGGCCGTGCTGGTCTCCCGCCTGACCCGCATGGGCAATCTGGTGGGCAGCCTGACCGATGCGCTCAAGGAGCGGCTGCAACTGCCCGGGTCCGCCCGTGGCGAGCCGACCATGATCGACTCCGCCAGCCAGCTGACGCCGCTCGAACTGGCTGCGCTGGCCCATATCGGTGTCGATGAGAGCTATTTGTAAACCGTCAGTACACAGCCCCTCGGGGCAAGGTGATATGACATAAAAACGGACACCCGAGGGTGTCCGTTTTCTTATTCAGGCGGGAGTCGGCTGAGGGGGTCAGTGCATGCCGACATGGCTTAGAGGCTGACGAAATCCACTTCCGGCAGGGTTTCAAAGCCGGGGCGGGCAAACAGATAGCCCTGCATCAGGCTGACGCCCATCTCCCGCAGGCAGGCCATCTCTTCGCGGGTCTCGATCCCCTCTGCCAGCGGGGTGATCTTCAGCTCCACAAACAGCGCCAGACAGTGACGCACTATCGCTTGCCGAGTCGGGTCATGGTCGATGCCGCGCAGCAGGTGCATATCGAGTTTGACGATGTTGGGGTGAAAATCGGCCAGCAGGTTGAGGCCTGAGTAACCGGCGCCAAAGTCATCGATCGCCGTTTTGAAGCCGAGCGCCTGATAGTGATCGACGATGCCGCGAAGATGCTGGCTATCCTGCACCTGCTCCACCTCGGTCAGCTCGAACATGATCTGCTCGATGGGGAAGTTGTGCTCGCGGGCCGCCTGCAGGGTGGTGCGGATGCAGCGCTCCGGACGGTAGACCGCATTGGGCAGAAAGTTGATGCTCAGCATGCCCCGCATATCGAGCCGGGCGGCCAGCGCGATGGCCTTGATCCGGCACAGCTGGTCGAAGCGGTAGCGATTGCCATCGTTGACCTGGGCAATCACGCTCTGCGCCGGTTCGTTGTTGAGCCCCCGCACCAGCGCCTCGTAGCCGAAGATGGTGCGCTGGCTGCAATCGACGATGGGCTGAAAAGCCATGGTGAAGTCGAAATCGAGATCTGCTTTCTCCTGACACAGCTGGCAGATGGCGGGGGGCGGGGCGGCAGGTATATCCATGACTTTCCTCTTGGGCGTGGCGGCGCTGGGCACTGTCTCAAATGATAACAGCTCATTACCCCCCAGTAGGTTCGATTAGCGAAGCGTAATCGGACGATCGAGAGGCTTTGGTTGCGGTTATTGCCATGAAACAGGGGCGGCCAGCCGGAGGGGGAAATTCGGCTGGCCGTTATGGCGGGAGAGTTGATTTACGCGAACGTCCGATTACGCTGCGCTAATCGAACCTACGAACTGACATTGTTAGCTAATGCCAATTACGGACATCATGTTTGAAAATTTGCTTGATGAGAAAGTTGCATTCATAATGCTCATGCTTTTTTCATCTGAATAAACATTTAAACCAAAGGGTTTTAAGTTTAATTTATTAACTGTAACACTTCCATTCTTTTCTTTTTCACAGTCAATTATCACGCCATCTGGCGTAGTTACTTTAACTCTATTTCCGCTTTTAATTACAAGAACAGATGGGTTTGTAGAAAAATTATCTTTCACCAATGGATACCACTCTGAACCATCTTGTTTGGCTGGTATATTAATCCATATCCTGGGAATCTTGCCATCCCCTATTAATATGGGAGCGAATCCTTTGAAATCTATCAAAGTATTAACATTGGATATGATGTTGCTACCGATATAAATACTACTCGGTGCCTTATAGTTGGTGGGAAGAGAATTAATCTTCATTGCCATTCTCCCTTAGTAACATGTAGTTTTCTTTTTTTGTTATTGATGAAGTGCTCTTCTATCGCGTCTAGTAAATCTTCCTTTTCTTTGTCTTCATTAGATTTAACGAAACGCTTTGTTACTAGGCAAATAAATAAGCCAATGACTAGCGATATTATTTCCCATCCAGCTAGTTGAGGGTCTTCTTTAGCTACTAAGGAGGCTACGGCTTTTCCAATGATCGATATTAGTAGGCCTATACTAGCACCTGCAAACAAATTAAAATACATTTCTGTGTTATCAGGCTTTTTTATGATGCTAAATTCATATCTAGTTAAATCGTATGGCATTTCAGCGATATAACGTGTGGGCTCGCTTTCTATAAAACCTTCCATTATTAACGGCTTGTCGAATATCTCGCCAGAAAAATGCTTTGATGCGACATTCTTAGAGTCTTTAGGCAATTTAGGTTCCTTTATCCTATTGATAATGACTCATGTCATAAAAATACTAACCTTATCACACAGAGATTCTTGTATTGAACCTATCTGTAAAAAAATGGCGCCTATGGCGCCATTTTGGGGTAATACAGGCAATCTTCGTTACTGCAGCAGGGAGATATCCGCGACTTGCAGGAACAGGTTGCGCAGGTTGTTCAGCAGCGCCAGACGGTTGGCCTTGAGGGCCTCGTCATCGGCCATCACCATGACTTCGTTGAAGAAGGTGTCGACCGGTTCGCGCAGGGCGGCTAGACGGGTGAGGGCAGCCTGATAGTCACCGGCGGCGAACAGCGGGGCCAGTTCGGCTTGCAGTTCGGCAACCTGGGTGGCCAGCGCCTTCTCGGCGGCATCGACCAGCAGTTCCGGTTTGACGGCAGTCGGCAATTCGCCTTCGACCTTGGCCAGAATGTTGCTCACGCGCTTGTTGGCGGCAGCCAATGCAAGTGCGGCATCCAGCGTGCGGAAGTGGCTGACGGCCTTGACGCGACGATCGAAGTCGAGCGGACGGGTCGGGCGGCGGGCCAGTACGGCCAGCACCACGTCGGCACCGATGCCTTCGTCCTGATAGGCGGCGCGGAAGCGGCCCAGCATAAAGTCGACCACGTCGGTGACGACGGTTTTGTTGGTCAGCTTGTCGCCGTAGACGCGTACCGCTTCTTCAACCAGTTCAACCAGATCCAGATCCAGCTGCTTCTCGGTCATGATGCGCAGGGCACCGATGGCGGCGCGACGCAGGGCGAACGGGTCCTTGTCACCCTTCGGCAGCATGCCGATGCCGAAGATACCGGCCAGGGTGTCGAACTTGTCGGCCAGCGCGACGGCGCAGGCAACCAGACCGGACGGCAGGGCATCACCGGCAAAGCGCGGCATGTACTGCTCGTTGAGGGCCACGGCCACTGCTTCGTCTTCGCCATCGTGACGGGCGTAGTGCATCCCCATGACACCCTGGGTGTCGGTGAACTCGCCGACCATGTTGGTCATCAGGTCACACTTGGAGAGCAGACCGGCACGCTTGGCCTGAGTGACATCAGCGCCGATGCGCTCGGCGATAAAGCCGGCGACGGTCTCGATGCGCTCGACCTTGGCCTTGACGGTGCCCAGCTGTTGCTGGAACAGCACGGTTTCAAGGCGCGGCAGGCGGGAGGCCAGAGTCTGCTTGAGGTCGGTCTTGAAGAAGAATTCGGCGTCAGAGAGACGGGGGCGAACCACCTTCTCGTTGCCGCTGATGATCTGGCTCGGGTCTTTGGACTCGATGTTGGTGACGAAGATGAACTTCGGCAGCAGCTTGCCGTTCTTGTCGTAGACCGGGAAGTACTTCTGGTCACCCTTCATGGTGTGCACCAGCGCTTCAGCCGGAACGGCCAGGAACTTCTCTTCGAAGTTGGCAGTCAGCACCACCGGCCACTCGACCAGTGCGGTCACTTCTTCCAGCAGGGCGTCGTCCAGATCGGCCACGCCACCGAAGGCGGCAGCAGCCGCTTCGACGTCAGCCTTGATCTTGGCCTTGCGCGCCATAAAGTCGGCAATCACCATGCCACGCTCCTGCAGGATCTGCGGGTACTGGCTGGCGTTGTCGATGGTGAACTCGCTCTCGCCCATAAAGCGGTGGCCGCGAATGGTGCGGGCAGAGTCGATACCCAGAATGTGGGCGGGAACCAGCTCGCCATCCAGCAGCAGGGTCACGGTGAAGACCGGACGCACGAACTGGATGGTCTTGTCGCCCCAGCGCATCATTTTCGGGATCGGCAGTTTGGCCAGTGCAGAGGCAACCAGCTCACCCAGCAGATCGACAGCCGGACGGCCTTCGACCTTGGCGGTGTGAACCAGCCACTCGCCCTTGTCGGTGACCAGACGCTCGGCCTGCTCAACTGTGATGCCGTTGCCACGGGCCCAGCCTTCGGCAGCCTTGGTCGGCTTGCCTTCGGCATCGAACGCCTGTGCCACGGCCGGGCCGCGCTTTTCGACGCTCTTGCTCGGCTGTTCGCCAGCCTGCTCGCTTACCTTCAGCGCCAGACGGCGCGGTGAAGCAAACCACTCGACGTCGCCGAAGGCCAGATCGGCCTTGGCCAGTTCGGCTTTGAAGTTGTCGGCAAAGGCTTCGGCCAGGGAGCGCAGGGCTTTGGGCGGCAGCTCAGCAGTACCGATCTCTACCAGAAATGTATGTTGTGCCATGTCCGTTCCTTAACCTTGCTTGTTCTCACTGCGCTCACGCATGTCGTCGCTACGCTGGCACATCGGGAAGCCCAGCGCTTCGCGGGAGGCGTAGTATGCCTCGGCCACGGCCTTGGTCAGGGTGCGAATGCGCAGGATGTAGCGCTGACGCTCGGTGACCGAGATGGCCTTGCGGGCATCCAGCAAGTTGAAGGAGTGAGCGGCTTTGAGGATGCGCTCGTAGGCAGGCAGCGGCAGCGGTTTTTCCAGTGCCAGCAGATTCTGGGCTTCCTTCTCGTACTGCTCGAAGCAGTGGAACAGGAACTCCACATCGGCGTGTTCGAAGTTGTAGGTGGATTGCTCCACTTCGTTCTGGTGGAACACGTCGCCGTAGGTGGTCTTGCCCAGCGGGCCGTCAGACCAGACCAGATCGTAGACGCTGTCCACGCCCTGAATGTACATGGCCAGACGCTCGAGACCGTAGGTGATCTCGCCGGTGACCGGCTTGCACTCGAGGCCGCCAACCTGCTGGAAGTAGGTGAACTGGGTCACTTCCATGCCGTTCAGCCACACTTCCCAACCCAGACCCCAGGCACCCAGAGTCGGGTTTTCCCAGTTGTCTTCCACGAAGCGGATGTCGTGGATTTCAGGATCCATGCCCAGCTCTTTCAGGGAGCCCAGATAGAGTTCCTGAATGTTGTCGGGGGAAGGCTTGATGATCACCTGGAACTGGTAGTAGTGCTGCAGGCGGTTCGGGTTTTCACCGTAGCGGCCGTCAGTCGGACGGCGGGACGGTTGCACGTAAGCGCAGGCGATGGGCTCCGGGCCCAGGGCACGCAGACAGGTCATGGGGTGGGAAGTACCGGCACCCACTTCCATATCCAGCGGCTGAATGATGGTACAGCCCTGGCGGGACCAATAGTCCTGCAGCTGCAGGATCAGGCCCTGAAAGGTTTTGACATCGAATTTTTGCATAATTTTTTTCGCGCGAAGTGAAAATCAGAGCAAGATTTGCTGAATGTGAACCGAGGGAGTATACCGTCTGGCATGGTCGGATAATAGGCGAAATTGCAGCGGATTCGCGGGATGGTGCTGCGCTCTGGCTGGTCGGGCGGGATGTCCGGTATATGATGTGAGCAGTGCCGCCTGCAGAGTGGGCAGGGTCGGGCAAACCGCTGAAATAACGAGGGAGAGGAAATGGAACTGCGCTGCGCCTGGGTGACCAAGGACCCGGAATACATTGAATACCATGACAAACAGTGGGGCAGGCCGGTCTATGACGCCCGCGAGCTGTTTGCCAAGCTCTGCCTCGACGGCCAGCAGGCGGGGCTGTCGTGGATCACCATCCTCAAGCGCACCGAGAGCTACTACCGCGCCTATGCCGACTTTGATCCGGTGCAGATTGCCCGCTTCGACGAGCAGGATGTAGAGCGGCTGATGCAGGACAGCGGCATCATTCGCAACCGGCTCAAGGTGCAGTCGATCATCAGAAATGCCTGCGCTTATCTGGCGTTGCAGGAGCAGGGGATCGACTTCGCCGACTACCTGTGGGGCTTTGTCGGCGGTGCCCCCATCGTCAACCAGCGGCAGGGCAACGGCGATATTCCGGCGACCTCGCCGGAGTCGGATGCCATGTCCAAGGCGCTCAAGAAGCTCGGCTTCAACTTCGTCGGCAGCACCATCTGTTACGCCTTTATGCAGGCAGTGGGGATGGTGAACGATCATCTGGTCAGCTGTCCTTGCCACGCCGAGTGCCAAAAAGAGCAGCAAAAGAAGCCGGATTGAGCCCCTTTGTGGTATCCGGTTCAGTCGGGATACAGTGATGGCCGTTCAGAATTGCGCTCCCCAATCAAGGAGTCATTCATGTCTTTCATCACTGTTCGCGGACGCGCCTGCCGCGCCCTGATCCTGGCTTGCGCCACCCTGCTGACCTCACTGCCTGCCCTGGCGGTCAAAGAGGCGCGCGACATTCGTCAGGATGCCCGCAGCGACGCACGGGATGTTCGTCAGGATAGCTACACCGGTCATCAGGACGCCCGTCAGGATGCCCGCGATGTGCGTCAGGATGGCCGCCCGCAGGCTCGCGACATGAAGCAGGATTGCCGTCAGGAAGAGTACCTGAACAACGTCGACTGCCGTCAGGACAAGCGCCAGTTCAAGCAGGATGTGCGGGAAGATGCGCGGGATATCCGCCGCCGCTGATCCTCGCGTCATGGCAGTGGCCCGATCAGGCCAACCGCTGGCAGCCAAACAGTGTGACAAGAAAAAGGCTCCCGAAAACGGGAGCCTTTTTGCATCTGGTCGCCGGGTGGCGGCTTACGCAACTCCCGCCTTTACCATGCACTCGCTGTATTGCTTGTCCACCTTCAGGATATGGTTGAGCAGCCAGCTCTTGAGGAAGATGATCATCTCCATGTTGAGATCCTGTTCGTCGCCATCTTCGCGGCGGATCAGGTTGCCCAGCTCGGCCAGCAGCCTGGCATGCTCCTGTTTGTGGCGTTGCAGCTCGGGATAGCGCGCCTGTTCCATACTGCGCTCCTCGTCGGCAAAGTGCTGAATTGCGAGCTTGAGCAGCTCGTCCAGCCGCTGTTTGCGCACCTGCGCCGGACTGTTATCACTGACCGCGTGGTAGAAGCGGTTCATCGCGTCGAACAGGCCCTGGTGCTGACGATCCACGCTCGCCACACCCACCATGAATGTCTCGTTCCAGCGCAGCAGGTCGTGTTCATGGCCCGTTGATTGCTGCTGGCTTACCTCGAACTGGTCGCTGATCAGGCTGATCTCCTCATTGGACTGGTTCAGGTCGCGCGTGTGGGCACGACTCTCGCGGGCCAACTCGAGGCATTCACGAGCAATATTGGCAACCTGCATGACGTTGCGATTGGTCTCTTCCGCGACCTGAGCCTGTTGCTCGGCTGCCGTGGCGATCTGGCCATTCATGTCGGCGACCCGGGTAATGGCCGAGACAATGGCATTCAGGGTTTCGCCGGTGCCCGCGGCCTGGTTGACCGCCTGTTCGCTGACATTGCGGGTGGTATGCATGGTGCTGACGGCATGGCGGGTGTTGTTTTGCAACGCTTCGATCCGCTGCTGGATATCGACGGTGGCGGCCTGGGTGCGGGTTGCCAGCTGACGCACCTCGTCGGCGACCACCGCAAAGCCGCGCCCCTGTTCGCCAGCCCGAGCTGCCTCGATGGCGGCGTTGAGCGCCAGCAGGTTGGTCTGTTCCGAGATGGTGCTGATCACCTGCAGAATGTTGCCGATCTGGCTGCTCTCCTGATCCAGCCGGGTCACCTCACCGGCGGATTGCTCGATATGGGTGGCCACCTGACGGATCAGGGCGATGGTCTGGCTCACCTGCTGCTGGCCATCGTGTGCCTGCTGCTGGGTGAGCAGGGTATCCTGACTGGCCTGCTCGGTATTGTGTTCGATGTTGTGGACGGTGGCGGTCATTTCATTGATGGCGGTCGCCAGCATGTCGGTACTTTGCTGCGCCCGCTGCATGCTGCTCAGGGTGCTGCCGGAATGGTTCATCAGCAGCGCCATCTTGTCGTGGGTCTTGTGAGAGACCTGCTGCACCGAGCCGATCAGGCTGTCGATATTGTCGAGGAAGCGGTTGAAGACGGTGGCGAGGTAGGCGAATTCGTCCTGTCCGCGGCTGCGCAGCCGGAACGTGAGGTTGTGGCTGTGGTTGGCCAGCTCAACCAGCTGGGTCATCAACTGTTGCAGTGGCCGCACCGTCTTGAGATGGATCAGCAGCAACATCAGCATGATGATGGTGAGGCTGACCACGAGCAGCAGCAGATCCTGGCTTTGCAGGGCGCTGCTTTGGGTGGCGATCTCCCGCTCCTGACCCATCAGCTGTTGTTGTTGCTGCTCCAGCGCCCCTGCCACCTGAGTGGCGATGCTATCGGTTATCGCGTCAAATCCCTCGCCCGGCTGTTTCATCAGGCGGTTGCCCGCTTCGCGCCCCTCCTTGAGATAGGCATCGACCATCCGTTTGCCTGTCTCCAGTTGGCGGGCCAGCAAGGGGGTGAGGGCACTCTGCAACTGTGGCAGGGTGTCGAGCAGCTGCCGGGCAGTCTGGGCATGCTGCTCCGCTTCGGCAACGGAGTCCTGCTCCCCCGAGACGGCTGCATCGGTTAGAAATTGCTGCACTTGAGTAGTGTGATAACGCAGCTCCTGCAGGGTGATTTGCCGGTTGGCGCTGGTGATCAGCTGTTCTGGCAGTTGTCCGAGCCGATCGGTCAGGGTGCTGCGCCAGATGCCGCCCAGCACCATGGTCAGCAGGATAACCAGGCTCGCGCCCAACAGCAGATGGCGGATCGAGAGGTTGCGAAGCAGTGCAAACATGGCGAGACCTCAAAGATCTATTGATAGTGCCTTCAATAGTAGTCAATGGCGTCAGCCAGCCCGCTGTCGTTTGTGGCCGGGGGCTCGGTCATGGGGGATGGTCCGGTGTTCAGCTCTTGTCCAGTGCAACCCGGCATAATGGCGGCCATCCGCCAGAAGAGGGCGCAATCCGTATCCTGACGTCACACCTTGGCACGCGGCTGGGGTAGAATGCGCGCTTTGTGGTTTTGAGTCGGTTTTTTCAGAGGTTTTTTTTCATGCATTTCAAGACAATTGTTCCGGCGGTTGCGCTGGCCGTGGCCCTGAGCGGCTGTACTACCAACCCGTACACCGGTGAGCAGCAGACCTCAAAGGCGGTCTGGGGTTCTCTGGCTGGTGCCGCAACCGGCGCGGCAATCGGTGCCATGTCCTCCAGCAAGGGTGACCGCAAGAAGGGGATCCTGACTGGTGTGGCGGCTGGTGCGGCGCTGGGCGGCGGTATCGGTTACTACATGGATGTGCAGGAAGCCAAGCTGCGCGAGAAGCTGCAAGGCACCGGCGTCAGCGTCACCCGCAATGGCGACCAGCTGATCCTCAATATGCCGAACAACGTCACCTTCGACAGCTCCAGCGCCCAGCTGAAAGCGGCCGGTGCCAACACCCTCTCCGGTGTGGCCATGGTGGTTGCCGAGTTCGACAAGACTCGCCTGAACGTGGTCGGTCACACCGACAGCAGCGGCTCCCGCGATCTGAACATGAAGCTCTCCCGCGAGCGTGCCGATGCCGTTGCCGCCCAGCTGATTGGTCAGGGTGTCGCTGGTAGTCGTATCTCCACCACCGGTGTAGGCCCGGATCAGCCGATCGCCTCCAACAGCACCGCGGCTGGCAAAGCCCAGAACCGTCGCGTGACCATTACCCTGACCCCGACCGCCTAAGTCGTTCAGGTTTTGGTAACGAAAAGGCCCCGCCAGTGATGGCGGGGCCTTTCTATTGGAGCCGTGGCGAGCAATGGCACCTTATTCTTTGCTCGCTTCTCCCCTTGTGGGAGAAGGGTTGGGGATGAGGGGGATAACCGCCTCTTAGACAGCGGCAGTGAGCTGCACTTCCACCTTGTAGCCTTCGTGGGCGAGGCGGGCCAGTACGCAAGCTCTAACCGGTGCGGTGTCGGCATCAGGGGAGCCAGGCATCCCGTTTTACTTAGACAGCGGCAGTGAGCTGCACTTCCACTTTGTAGCCTTCGTGGGCGAGGCGGGCTTGTACGCAGGCACGCACGGGTGCAGTGCCAGCCGGGATCCAGGCATCCCACTGCTCGTTGAAGGCAGCGATGTCCTGAATGTCTTTGAGATAGATATTGGCCATCAGGATCTTGTCGACGCCGGAGCCGTTGGCTTCCAGCAGGCGTTGCAGGCTCTCAAGCACTTCGCGGGTCTGCTGGTGGATGTCGGCCTCTTCGCTGACGGGCACTTCCACCACGTAGAGGGTGCCATTGTGGATGACCACGTCTGACCAACGCTGGGTGGTGCCGATTCGGGTAATGGTTGTCATGGAGTGCTCCGGTACGGGGGCTTATTGACCCTTGCGGATCAGATAGCGGTAGGGGGCCTGCTCTGTCTCGCTGGCGACCAGGGTATGATCCATAAAGCGGCAGAAACTGGGGATGTCGCGGGTGGTTGAAGGATCGTCGGCGCTGACCAGCAGGGTCTCGCCATCCGCCATCAGCCGCACTTTCTTGCGAACCATCATAACGGGTTCCGGGCAACGAAGCCCGATTGCGTCCAACTCGTGAGTTGCGCCGCAGAATAAATCACTCATCTATTATCAACCTTCAACCTATTCGGCTGCCAATGATACTCAGGGCTAAAAAATAATCAAACAAACGCCCCATCAGCCAGCATATGTAACCAAAATGTTATTTGACCCTACCCAGCTTGCGCCGGACGAGTAATATAAAAATTGAACCATATTCAACAAGGAGGTGAATATGCAGGTCTCCTACGGCAGATTACAAGCCTATGCAGGCATGGGGTTCTTGTCCTTCGCCATGATAGTGATGGGCAGCCCGATCGGGAACACCGGTACCTGGTTCGGCTCCATGGTGATGGTGGGGTTGGGGCTCTGGATCGAGCTCAGCGATTACTATGACGAGGATGAGGACGAAAACGATCAATCCTGAACCGGATGACGATTCAACAACAAAGGCGGAGCAATTCCGCCTTTGTCATTTCTGCCGATCAGCCATTTGCCCGGATCAGCGGGTCGAGCGCATCGCCCGCTCCAGATGCAGCGCCGTCTGCTCCGGGTTCGCTTTGGGGTCGTTGAAGTAGTTGCTCAGCACATCCATGATCGCCTGCCGCATATTGGTCGGCGTCGCCATCCCCTCCGCCATGCTGGGCAGCAGGTTGTCCTGCTTTTCCGCCAGCAGGAAATCCTGATAGGAGCGCACGGCGCAGCGGTCGAACTTGCTCATGTCGGGGTTGGTCAGCGCCGGGATCGATCCCTTCACCCGGTTGAACTCTGCCTGGAATGTCGGCGTCATCAGCAGCTGGGCCAGCTCGCCCTGGGCCTGCAGCTGGGCTGGATCCCGCTGCTTGAACATGGCGATGGAGTCGAGGTTGTAGCTGAACAGTCCGGCACTGCCCGGGCTCGGCAGGCAGGCGATATCCTCACCCGGCCGGTAGTTGCCCGCGCTCAGCTCCCCCTTCACCCAGTCCCCCATCACCTGCATGGCGGCGCCACCGCTCTCCAGCAGATTGGTGGCCTGATGCCACTTCAGACCGGCGTATTTTTGCGGCACATAGGCACGTAGCTGCTGGAAGCGGGTCAGCACCCGCACCATGTCGGGGCCGGTCAGGGTGGCGCTGTCCTGTTCGAGGAATGCCTTGCGGTAGAACTCCTTGCCGCCCTCACCGAGCGCCACCGTTTCAAACAACACTGCCAGCTGCCAGGGCTCGTTGCCGATGGCGAGCGGGGTGATGCCCCGTTGTTTAAGCTGGTCGGCGATGGTGACGAACTGGGCCCAGTCGGTGGGTGGAGTGAGCTTTTGCTGTTCGAACACCTTGCGGTTGAGCCACAACCAGTTGACCCGGTGAATACCTGTGGGCACCGCCATCAGGGCGTCACTCTGGCTGAGGGTGGCCCGCACCATGGGGGGCATTTTGGCGTACCAGCCGAGGTGTTCGGCCATCGGGCTGAGATCGCGCAGAAAGCCGAGTCCGGCCCACTCCTTGAGTTCATAGCCCTTGAGGTGGGCTGCCTCCGGCGGGTTGGCCGCCAGTGCCCGGCTCTTCAATACCGTCATGGCGCTCTTGCCGCCGCCCCCCTGTACCGCGAAGTCGTTCCACTGGTTGCCCTGTTCGGTCCACTCGGATTTGAGCACCTCCACGGCCTTGGCTTCACCGCCGGAGGTCCACCAGTGCAACACCTCCACCTGAGAGGCGCACGCCGGTAGTGATAGCAGGGCGATGACAGAAAAAGACAACCACTTCATAAGGTTACTGCCTTGGTAGGGAGAGCGTGGCCTGCAGGCCACCTTGCGGACGGTTTTCCAGCACCAGATCGCCGCCGTGGGCGTGGGCAATGTTGCGGGCGATGCCAAGGCCGAGGCCAGTGCCCGCCTGATCGGTGCTGAGCCGGTAGTAGGGCTCGAAGATGCGCTCGAACTGGTCATCCGGCAGGCCGGGGCCCTCGTCCATGATGAAGAGGATCAGCATCTCCTCGTCATCCATGATGATGATGCGCACCCGCTGGCCGTACTTGATGCCGTTGTCCACCAGATTGCCGATGCAGCGCTTGAGCGCCAGCAGCTTGCCGCGATAGGGCCACTTGCAGTGGCCTTCGATAGTCAGCCGCTCGTCGTGCAGGTTCATCGACTCCGCCATCTGCTCCAGCAGGGCATTGATGTCGATCTCCTCGATGTTCTCGTGGATGTCGGTCTCTTTCACCGTCTGCAGCGCCCCTTTCACCATCAGCTCCAGTTCGTCGAGGTCCTTGTTGAACTTGCCGATCTGCACCTCGTCGTCGAGCAGCTCGACCCGCAGCCGCAGCCGGGTGATGGGGGTCTTGAGGTCGTGGGAGATGGAGCTGAACAGCCGCTCTCTATCGTCGATATAGCGGCGAATGCGGTGCTGCATGATGTTGAAGGCGCGGGTGGCCGCCACGATTTCCGATGCCCCTTCCTCTTTCAGCGAGGGCTGGTCGATATCCTTGCCGAGGTTGACCGCCGCCTTGGCGAGCCGACGCAGCGGACGGGTCTGCCAGCGCACCAGCATAAAGGTGAAGAAGCAGAGGAACACCGTCATCAGGGCGATAAAGCGCACCTGATTGCTCGGCATCACGGTATCGTCGAGGGTCATGTAGGGGGCGGGCAGCAGGGCCGCCAGATAGAGCCACTCCCCCTTTTCAATTTCGATCTGGGTCACCAGCACCGGCGGGTTGAGCGGTTCCAGCGACAGGGTGTAGCGGGCCCAGGAGGAGGGGAGATCCGCCAGCAAGGTGTCGTTGTTGAAGACGTGCAGGTCGTCGGGTCGGGAGAAGTCCACCTTGATCGCCATGGCATCGGAGAGCTTGCGGGTCAGCACTCCCTGCACCTCCTGCAGCACCAGCGTCTTGCGTTCGCTCTCGGGGATGGCGTTGATATGGATCTCTTCCTCGTTGAGCGAGACGAAGAAGCGGCTGCCACCCATGTTGCGCAGCTGGTCCAGCGCGATATGGCGATACTGCAGCGGCAGAGATTTGAAGAAGTTGACGGTGGAAGCAGCGGAGAGTGCCAGGTTGCGGGTAGTGCTGATCATCCCCTCCAGCTCCCGCTTCTGGATCTGCTGCATCCAGATGCCGGTCAGAATGGTCTGGGAGAGCAGGATGGCCAGCAACAGCAGCAGGATCATCCGTGACAGCAGGGAGCGGGGCACCAGCGCCCCCCAGGACCACTTGTTGCTCATGGCAGTTCGTGCACCTCGGCAATCAGCATGTAGCCGCTACCGCGAATGGTCTTGATGATGCGCGGGCTCTTGCCGTTGTCGCCCAGCTTCTGGCGCAGACGGCTGATCTGCACGTCGATGCCGCGCTCCATCGGCAGACTTTCGCGGCCGCGGGTGGCATCGGAGATGGTGTCCCGATCCAGCACCACGCCGGGCTGTTGCAGGAACATGCCGAGCAGCATGGCATCGCTGCCGGAGAGATCCAGCAGGCTGCCATCGTCATGGGTCAGCTGGTGGCTCAGGGTGTCGAGGGTCCACTCGGCAAAACGCAGGCGGCGGCTAGGCTCTTTCTCTTTTTCCGGCTGGCGGAATTCGGCGCGGCGCAGCAGCGCCTTGATGCGGGCCTGCAGTTCACGGGGGCTGAACGGCTTGGCGATATAGTCGTCGGCACCGAGTTCCAGGCCGATCACCCGATCGGCCTCGTCGGAGGCGGCGGTCAGCATGATGATGGGCACCTGGGAGTCACGACGGATCTGCTGGCAGAGGGTAAAACCGTCCTCGCCGGGCATCATGATGTCCAGAATAATCAGGTCCGGGCTGTGCTGGGCGAGTTGCTGGCGCATCTCGTTGCCCTCCGCCGCCGTCAATACCTGAAAGCCCGCCCGGGTCAGGTACTCATTGAGCAGCTCGCGGATCTCTTGGTCGTCATCGACGATCAGCAGTTGTTTGCTCATTGACATATGTATGTGCATCCACCCATTTTTTTGTGCAGATTGAACCTGTCGGGGGAGTAAAAAGCAAGCAAGCCCCCCATCTAATGTGAGGTTTAAGGCAATAACAGCCTATTGATAAGGTTAAAACGAAAAAAGGCCGACCCAAACGGGACGGCCAACAGACAGCTTCTGACCACTGACGCTCACCCCGTGTGGCGATCGTCACAGACTTGAAAAGGGGCCAGTCAGACTGACCCCGAAAAGGGACAACTCTCAGTAGTGCATCCCGTCGATCCGGCTGGTTATCACACCCGTTCGAATACGGTGGCGATGCCCTGACCCAGACCGATACACATGGTGGCCACGCCCAGGGTGGCATCCTTCTCCTCCATCAGATTGATGAGGGTGGTGGAGATGCGGGCACCGGAGCAGCCGAGCGGGTGGCCCAGCGCAATGGCGCCGCCGTTCAGGTTGACCTTCTCGTCCACCAGATCCTGCAGACCCAGATCCTTCACGCAGGGCAGGGACTGGGCGGCAAACGCCTCGTTCAGCTCGAACAGGTCGATATCACCGACAGTCAGACCGGCACGCTTGAGCGCTTTCTGGGTGGCCGGCACCGGGCCATAACCCATGATGGCGGCGTCACAGCCGGCGATGGCCATGGCACGTACCTTGGCGCGCGGCGTGAGGCCGAGGGCCTTGGCACGATCCGCGCTCATCACCAGCATGGCGGCTGCGCCATCGGACAGGGCCGAGGAGCTGCCGGCGGTGACGGTGCCGTTGACCGGGTCAAACACCGGGCGCAGCTGGCTCAGAGTTTCGACCGTGGTCTCCGGGCGGATCACCTCGTCGTAGTCGTAGAAGAAGCGGGCGCCGCTGGCGTCATGGCCTTCCAGACCGACGATCTCTTTGGCGAAGCGCCCTTCCACGGTCGCAGCATAAGCGCGACGGTGGGAGCGGGCGGCAAACTCGTCCTGCTGCTGGCGGCTGATGCCGTGCAGCTTGCCGAGCATTTCGGCGGTCAGCCCCATCATGCCGGAGGCTTTCGCCACCGACTTGGCCATGCCGGGGTGGAAGTCCACACCGTGGCTCATCGGTACATGACCCATGTGCTCGACGCCGCCGATGATGAAGATGTCCCCATCACCCACCTGGATGGCGCGGGAGGCGTCATGCAGCGCCTGCATGCTGGAGCCACACAGCCGGTTGACGGTGACCGCCCCCACCTGCTTCGGAATACCGGCCAGCAGCGCGGCGTTGCGAGCGATGTTGAAGCCCTGCTCCAGGGTCTGCTGCACGCAGCCCCAGTAGATATCCTCGATTTCGTTCGGGTCGAGGTTGGGGTTGCGCAGCAGGATGGATTTCATCAGGTGCGCGGACAGATCTTCTGCACGCACGTTGCGGAAGGCGCCGCCCTTGGACCGGCCCATCGGGGTCCGGATACAGTCGACAATGACTACGTCTTTCATGAATGGATCTCCTTTCCGCAATCAGTAGAAGGTTTTGCCCTGGGCGGCCATCTCACGCAGCTTGTCGCTGACGCGGTAGAGCGGGCCCAAGTCGGCATACTGGTCGGCCATGGCCACGTAGCGATCCAGACCAATGGTGTCCAGATAGCGGAACACGCCGCCGCGGAAGGGAGGGAAGCCCAGACCGTAGACCAGTGCGATGTCGGCTTCGGCTGGCGTGGCAACAATGCCCTCTTCCAGACAGAGCACCACCTCGTTGATCATCGGGATCATCATGCGAGCTATGATGGCTTCCTTGTCGAAATCCTGTTTCGGCTTGGCGATGTGGGCCAACAGCTCGTAGCTGGCGGCGTCGGCCACCTTCTTCGGCTTGCCCTTCTTGTCCTGCTCGTAGGCGTAGAAGCCCTTGCCATTCTTCTGACCGAAGCGGCTCACTTCGTACATCACGTCGATGGCGGTGCGGCCTTCCTTGCTCATGCGTGCCGGGAAGCCCTGTGCCATCACGTCACCGGCATGGTGGCCGGTGTCGATGCCGACTACGTCCAGCAGGTAGGCGGGGCCCATAGGCCAGCCAAACTCTTTCTCCATCACCTTGTCGACGGCGGCGAAGTCGGCGCCATCGGCGACCAGCTTGTTGAAGCCGAAGAAGTAGGGGAACAGCACGCGGTTGACGAAGAAGCCCGGGCAGTCGTTGACCACCACCGGGGACTTGCCCATGGCGGCGGCATAGGCCACCACGCGGTTGATGGTTTCATCGGAGGTCTGCTCGCCGCGGATGATCTCCACCAGTGGCATGCGGTGTACCGGGTTGAAGAAGTGCATGCCGCAGAAGTTCTGCGGGCGCTTCAGCCCCTTGGCCAGCAGGGAGATGGGAATGGTGGAGGTGTTGCTGGCGAGCACGGCGTCTTCGCCAATGATCCCTTCCACTTCGCCCAGTACGGCGGCTTTCACCTTGGGATTCTCGACCACGGCTTCGACCACCACATCCACATGCTTGACGTTGTCATAGCTGAGGGTCGGGGTAATGGCAGAGAGCACCTGGCCCATCTTGATGCCGTCGATGCGGCCCTTTTCGAGCTGGCCGTTGAGCAGCTTGGTGGCTTCGCCCATGCCAAGTGCCAGCGCCTTCTCGTTGATGTCCTTCATCACCGCCGGAATGCCCTTGCTGGCAGACTGGTAGGCGATGCCGCCACCCATGATGCCGGCACCCAGTACGGCGGCGTGGCCGGTGGCTTTGCTCGCCTGCTTGGCCGCCTTCTTGGCCAGTGCCTTGATGTGCTGATCGTTCAAGAAGATCCCGACCAGCGCCTTGGCGACATCGGTCTTGGCCAGCTTGATAAAGCCCTGTGCCTCGACGGCCAGCGCTTCGTCACGGCCCATGCCAGCGGCGGCCTCGACGGTTTTCACCGCAGTCATCGGTGCCGGATAGTGTTTGCCCGCCACGGCGGCAACCATGCCGGCAGCGGTGGTGAAGCTCATCATGGCTTCCAGTTTGGAGAGGCGCAGCGGGGCTTTTTTGGCGGCGCGACGGCTCTGCCAGTCCAGCTTGCCCGCGATGGCATCTTTGATCATCTGCACGGCGGCGCTGTGCAGCGCATCGGGGGCGACCACGGCATCGATGGCGCCCACCTTGAGGGCGTCATCGGCACGGACATCCTTGCCGGTGGTGATCCACTCCAGCGCGTTGTCGGCGCCGATCACCCGCGGCAGACGGACTGTGCCGCCAAAGCCCGGCATGATGCCGAGTTTGGTCTCGGGCAGGCCGATTTTGGCTGTGGTGTCAGCCAGACGGAAGTCGGTGGAGAGAATGGTCTCGCAGCCGCCGCCGAGGGCGTGACCCTTGATGGCACAGAGGGTCGGCACCGGCAGATCTTCGATGGCGTTGAAGATGTCGTTGGCCTTTTTCAGCCAGCCGAGCAGATCTTCTTGCGGCAGATCGAACAGTTCCAGGAATTCGGTAATGTCGGCACCGACGATAAAGGCGTCTTTGCCGGAGGTGAGGATCAGACCTTTTAGTTCACGTTCTTGTTGTAATGCGGCGATCGCTTCGCTCAGGGAGAGCAGGGTAGCGCGATCCAGCTTGTTGACTGAACCCGGGGCATCAAACCTCAGCTCGGCAATGCCGTTTTCGAGGTAGCTGACCGACAGGGTTTCGCCTTGGTAGATCATGAGAGTGTCTCCTTGTTCCCACTCAGTGGGGAGTGGTGCTCCTTAATCCCCAGCAGGGGGCGAGGCTCACTATTGATCCAAAAGGAGACATTTTCAACACCTATTTAAAACATTTGTTTAACAGATCTCGAGTAAAAGCTCTTCATCACAAAACGGGCAAAAGAGAGGCGCCTTGCGGCGCCTCGGATGAATATGAGTTTGCTATCAACTGGCCAGTTCCGGCCGGTTGCGATACTGGTTCAGCACCTCGGGATCGGCGAGGGCGTGGGTGTTGTTGACGGGTCTGTTGTGCACTACCTCCCGCACCGCCAGTTCGACGATCTTGCCGGACTTGGTGCGGGGGATGGCATCCACCTGCAGGATGCGGGCGGGCACGTGGCGGGCGGTGCAGTGCTGCTTTATTTGCTGGCGGATCCGCTCGCGCAGCGGCTCATCCAGCTTGCAACCCACCTTGAGCTTGACGAACAGCACCACCCGCTCGTCTTGCTGCCACTGTTGGCCGATGACGATGCTCTCCTCCACCTCGTCCAGCTGCTCGACATAGCGGTAGATCTCGCTGGTGCCGATGCGCACGCCGCCCGGGTTGAGGGTGGCGTCGGAGCGGCCGTAGAACAGAATGCCGCCAGTCGGGGTCAGCTCGATCCAGTCGCCGTGGCACCAGATGTTGTCGAACCGCTCGAAGTAGGCTGCGTGGTACTTGTCGCCATTCTCGTCGCCCCAGAAGTAGATAGGCTGGGCCGGGAACGGCTTGGTGCAGACCAGCTCGCCCTTCTCTCCCTGCACCGGCTGGCCCGCCTCGTTGAATACCTGCACCGCGAGGCCGAGGCCGCGCCCCTGGCTCTCGCCGCGATAGACTGGGCTGAGTGGATTGCCGATGACGAAGCAGGAGCAGATGTCGGTGCCGCCTGAGATGGAGCTCAGTTGTACATCTGTTTTGATCTGTTGATAGACGTAGTCAAACCCCTCCGGCGACAACACAGATCCGGTGCTGCAGATCAGCCGCAAGTGTGGCAAGTCATGAGTGTTGACGGGGGCATAGCCTTGTTTGTGCAACGCATCGAGATACTTGGCCGAGGTGCCGAACAGGACGACCTCTTCGTCGCGGGCGAGATCCCACAGCACGTTGCCATCCGGGTAAAATGGCGATCCGTCATAGAGCACCAGGGTGGCGCCGGAGGCGAGGGCGCTTACGAGCCAGTTCCACATCATCCAGCCGCAGGTGGTGAAGTAGAAGATCCGCTCTCCCGGTTTGATGTCGCAGTGCAGCTGGTGTTCTTTCAGGTGTTGCAGCAGGGTGCCGCCGATGCCGTGCACGATGCACTTGGGTTTGCCGGTGGTGCCGGATGAATAGAGGATATAGAGCGGGTCATTGAAGGCCATCGGCTCGAACTGGAGGCTGGCGTCCGGCTGGCTCGCCAGCACTTGCTGCCAGTCGTGACCAAGCTGCAGCGGGTTGCCGAGCAGGGGGATCATCACCGTCTGCTCTATGCTGCCGATCTGGCTGACGACCCCTACTACTTTGTCCTGAATATCGATAGCTTTGCCGTTGTAGCGATAGCCATCCACCGCAAACAGCACTCGCGGCCGGGTCTGGCCGAAGCGCTCTACCACGCTAGCCTCGCCAAAGTCGGGGCTGGTGGAGGTCCAGATCGCCCCGAGGCTGGTGGTTGCCAGCATGGCAACCACGGTTTCCGGAATATTGGGCAGGTAGGCGGCGACCACATCGCCACGACCAATCCCCTGATGACGTAGCCACTGCGCCAGCCGGGCAACCTGTTCCCCCAGTTCACCCCAGCTCAGAGTGCGACTTGGGCTACCTTCGATGCGGGAGATGATGGCCGGGCTCTCGTCCTGGCGGCGCAGCAGGTTTTCGGCGAAGTTGAGGCGGCTATCTGGGAACCAGCGGGTGCGCTGCATATCCTGACGGTTCTCCGCCACTATGTTGCCGAGCTCGCCCTTGACGCCGCAGTGCTGCCATACCAGCGGCCAGAAACGGGTGGTCTTCTCCACCGACCATTGGTAAAGCTGCGGGTAGTTCTGCAACTGCAAGCCGTGGAAACGGTTCACCTCCGCCATAAAACGGTAGAGGTTGGATTGCTGCATCCCGAGCGGATCCGGTTGCCACAGGCAGAGGTTGTCCATGAGTAATCCCTGACTTCATGTATCTACCGGCAGTGTATTGAATTGTTTTTGATTTGTTAATGATTGGTTTTCTGTTGATAACAAACACGTTTGTAACGTATGCGTTACCTCACGAAGCGGCAGCTTGACGGGTCGAGCCGCCAAGCGCTTGATGTTATGCTGCAATCACATTCACCTCGGAGCAGGACGCCATGAGCAGCTACAGCCAACTTTTTGCCCAGCACCTCGATACCTTGCAGCAGCGCACCCGCGACATTCTGCAACAACAGGGGCTCAGCGGACTGGCCATCCACTCCGGCCAGACTCACCGCATCTTCCTTGATGATCAGGATTATCCGTTCAAGGTAAACCCGCACTTCAAAGCCTGGTTGCCGGTGCTGGACAATCCCCACTGCTGGCTGCTGGTGGACGGGGTGAACAAACCAATCCTGCTGTTCTACCGCCCGGTGGATTTCTGGCACAAGGTAGCGGATCTGCCCAATGCCTTCTGGGTCGAGTTCTTCGATATCCGTTTCCTGACCCGGCCGGAACAGGTGGCCGACCATCTACCAGCCAACAGGCAGGAGTGGGCCTATCTGGGCGGTCATCTGGAAGTGGCCGAGCTGCTGGGGCTGACCCAGCCCAATCCGGAGGCGGTACTCAACTACCTGCACTATCACCGCGCCTACAAGACACCCTACGAGCTGGAGTGTCTGCGCGAGGCGAACCGGATCGGGGTACGCGGCCATATTGCCGCCAAGGACTCCTTTATGGCGGGGGCGAGCGAGTTCGAGATCAATCTGGCCTATATGAAAGCGGTCGGGCAGGGGGCCAATGAGGCGCCCTACGGCAATATCGTCGCCATCAACCGCAATGCGGCCATCCTTCACTACACCCACTTGTCTGCCGTGCGGGTGCCCGATGCGGAGCGCCACTCCTTCCTGATCGATGCCGGTGTCGATTTCCACGGTTATGCCTCCGACATCACCCGTACCTGGGCGTGGCGGCGAGGCGAGTTTGCCGATCTGATTGCTGCCCTCGACGAGCAGCAGCAGGAGATCATCAAGGAGATCAGACCCGGTCGTCGTTACAGCGAGCTGCACCTGCTGATGCATCACAAGCTGGCGCGCCTGCTGCAAGCGACCGAGCTGGTGGACATGTCGGTGGACGAGATGATCAACACCGGGGTGACCAATGTGTTCTTCCCCCACGGTCTCGGCCACTTCCTCGGTCTGCAGGTGCACGATGCTGGCGGTTTCATGCAGGATGAGCGCGGCACCCATCTGGCGGCGCCCGAGCTGTTCCCCTATCTGCGCTGCACCCGGGTGATGGAGGTGGGTCAGGTGTTCACCATCGAGCCGGGCCTCTACTTCATCGACAGTTTGCTGGAGCCGCTGCGTCAGGGCGAACAGGGCAAGCGGGTCAACTGGAACAAGGTGGAGGCGCTGCGTCCGTTCGGCGGCATCCGCATCGAAGACAACGTGGTGCTGCACGCCAACGGGGTGGAGAACATGACCAGACAAGCAGGGCTCTGATGGCTGCAGCGTACTCCATTCCGGCTGCCCCGCTGGAGTTGACCGAAGAGATAAAGAAGAGCCGCTTCATTACCCTGATCGCCCACACCCCGACCGTCGAGGCGGCCAAGGGGTGGGTTAACGAGATCAAGCGCCAACATCCGGCCGCTCGCCACCACTGCTGGGCCTTTGTGGCAGGTGCGCCGCAAGATAGCCAGGTTTATGGCTTCAGCGATGACGGCGAACCTTCCGGTACGGCGGGCAAACCGATCCTGGCCCAGTTGATGGGGTCGGGGCTCGGTGAAATCTGCGCCGTGGTAGTGCGTTACTACGGCGGCATCCAGCTTGGCACCGGTGGACTGGTCAAAGCCTATGGAGGCGGCGTCGGTGCCGCCCTCAAGCAGCTGCCCACCCTGCTCAAGGTGCCACGCACTCCCTCTCTCATTCACTGCGATTACGGTGACATGGGGACGGTCGAGTCGCTGATCAGCAGCCATAATGGCGAATTGCTGGCGGTCGATTACGGTCAGCAGGTCACCTTGCAGGTGGCGTGGGAGTCCTCGGTTTGGGCTCAGGTGGACCGTGAATTGACCGACCGGACTCATGGGCGGGTATCCCTCAGTCCCTTAGATGGCTAGAATCCATCGCTCTTTAATTGGGGAAAGGGAGCTGTAATGCACATTCTGAGCATTATTCGCATTGTTGGCCTGCTGGTTGCGCTGTTCAGCTCGACCATGCTGTTGCCTGCACTGGTAGCCTTTGGCTATCGGGATGGTGGTGGTGCCGAGTTCGTCAGCTCTTTTCTGATCGCCCTGCTGCTCGGCGTGGTGCTCTGGTTTCCCAATCGCTATCACAAGAAGGAGATGCGCTCGAAAGAGGGTTTCCTCATCGTGGTGCTGTTCTGGACCGTGCTGGGCAGTGTGGGGGCTGTGCCCTTCATCATGAGCGACGTGCCGGACATGTCGGTCTCGGAGGCCTTCTTCGAATCTTTTTCCGGCCTGACCACCACAGGCGCGACGGTACTGACCGGGCTCGATAATCTGCCCAAGGCGTTTCTGTTCTATCGCCAGCTGCTGCAGTGGCTGGGGGGCATGGGGATCATCGTACTGGCGGTGGCCATTCTGCCACTGCTGGGGATCGGGGGCATGCAGCTCTATCGCGCCGAGATCCCGGGGCCGGTGAAGGATACCAAGGTGACGCCGCGCATCGCCGAAACGGCCAAGGCGCTCTGGTTCATCTATCTGCTGCTGACCGCGCTCTGTGCGCTGGCCTACTGGCTCGCCGGAATGACGCTGTTCGATGCGGTGTGCCATTCGTTCTCGACTCTGTCGGTCGGTGGCTTCTCCACTCACGATGCCAGCATCGGTTTCTTCAACAGTCCGATCATCAACCTGATTACCGTGGTGTTCCTGCTGCTGGCCAGCGTGAACTTTGCGCTCCACTTTACCGTTTTCTCCCACCGTCCGGTTCGGATCGGGCGCTATCTCTATGACTCGGAACTCAAGGTGTTCCTGGCCATTCAGGCGACCCTGGTGATGATCTGCTTTGTCGCCTTGTTGACCCACGGGCACTACGCCACCTGGCAAGAGGCGCTCAACCACGGCCTTTTCCAGGCGGTCTCTCTGGGTACCACCACCGGCTATAGCACCACGACCTATGCCGATTGGCCCTCGTTCCTTCCCATGCTGCTGATGTTCTCCGCCTTTATTGGCTGTTGCGCGGGCAGTACTGGCGGCGGCATCAAGGTGATGCGTTTCATGATCCTGTTCATGCAGGGGATGCGCGAGTTGAAGCGGTTGGTTCACCCCAGAGCCATCTATACCTTAAAGCTGGGGAATAGGGCGGTGCCCGAGCGCATCGTCGAGGCGGTGTGGGGCTACTTCGCCACCTATATTATTCTCTTCTTTATGTTCATGCTGCTGTTGCTGATGACGGGGCTGAACGAAGTGACCGCATTCACCGCTGTGGCTGCGGCTTTCACCAACGTAGGCCCGGGTTTGGGAGAGGTATCAGCCAACTTCGGCAATATCTCGCCAGCGGCCCAGTGGGTACTGGTGTTGGCTATGTTGTTTGGCCGATTGGAAATTTTCACGCTTCTGGTACTGTTTACTCCTGCATTCTGGCGTAGTTGAGGTTGTTATGGACAAGATTCTGGTGCTTTATTCCTCTCGGGATGGCCAAACCCGCAAAATAGTCGATGTCATGCTGGAGCAGATGCCGGGATGCGAAGTGGTGATGCACGACCTGCACACCTTGCCGATGTGCAACCTCAGCAAGTATGCCAAGGTCTTGATCGGCGCCTCCATTCGTTATGGCAACTTCCACCCCAGCCTGTTCAGCTTTATTCACGCTCATCAGGAGCAGCTGGAGGTGGCCAATGCGGCCTTCTTCTGTGTCAACCTGACGGCCCGCAAGCCAGAGAAGCAGACGCCGCAAACCAATGCCTATATGAAGAAGTTTCTGCGCCTCTCCCCCTGGAAGCCGAAAACCCTGGGCGTGTTTGCCGGCGCGCTGCAATATTCCCGCTATAACTGGTGGCAGACGCGCATCATCCAGCTGATCATGAAGATTACCGGGGGCAGTACAGACACCAGTAAGGACATTGAATTTACCGATTGGGAAAAGGTGCGCAGCTTTGCCCGCAAATTCTGGTCAAAAAGGTAGCAGTGTGATGTAAATTCAGGGTTTATTGCCCGAAACAGCCCCGCCGATGCGGGGCTTTTGTTTAATAAAACAACGGTTGAACCGGAAAACTGTAAAAAGTGCCATTTTTTGCAGTTTTTCTCTTGTCATCGCGGCGCGGCTCCCTATAATGCGCCCCTACCAGCACGGCGGAACACGCCAAACTGATGAGCCAGCTTCCTAGCGAAGTGGGCGCCGAAAGAAAAGCGAAAACAATCGCTTGACTTTCGAAGTGAGAGGCGTAATATGCGCCTCCTCAACGCGACAAGCGTGACGCTCTTTAACAATTTGAATCAAGCAATCTGTGTGGGCACTCACAGCA
>NZ_JAPDBM010000070.1:0-22493 GCF_027705265.1 Aeromonas sp. QDB11
AAAAGAGAGTAATAGATCAGAACGGCCGATCGCCGTCAAGCACTGAAAATAGCAAAATCAGGTGCGGAATGACGGATGGACCACCAAACAGGAGGTGGTCGCCAGAGCAGAGCCTTCGCTGACCGCCAAAACCCTGTTCAAGGTGCCGCGCGGCCAGAATGTAGAGGGGCTGACCGGTGTGGTCATCGTCGAAAAGCCGGGGATAGTCAAAGTTCTGAAACCGGTCACGCTCGGTTATAACGACAAGGGTGAAGGCCCGCTGCTCAAGCTGAAGGCGGGCGAACAGCTGTATACGCTGGCCAGCCTCGGGGAAGGGGCGATGCAGTTCTGGTACCAGGGAAAGACCTACACCCTGGACTATGACTACGAGCGCAACCAGATCAAATATGGTGCCACGCCGAAGAGCCAGTGGTGGGTGAAGATCAGGGACAAGCAGGGACGTGAAGGCTGGGTTGCCGAAGCCAAAAACTTCGCCCATATGGATCGTTTCGAATAGTGAACCATTGCCAGCGCCCTCACAGCGAGGGCGCTGGCAGGCCAGGGGTTACAGCTTGGGTTGCAGCTTCATCTCGTGCAGATACTCCAGCACCTGGGTTTTGTAGTCCGCCTGATAGGAGAACTTGGTGCTGTCGCACGCCGCAATCAGGTTCACCGCGGTGCAGAACAGGGTCGCAGCCAGCAGCCCCTTACCAACCCACTGTGGATAGCGACGGCTCCAGCGCACCAGCAACAGCAGCATCGGGAACAGGGCATAGGGGAAGATCAGCATCAGGTGCCAGTAGTTGAAGATGATGGGCGACAGCGCCGCACTCACCAGCACCGCCAGCACCGCCGCCAGCGCATAGAGGCCGAGCCAGCTCTCGCCACTCACCTCGGTCCGATCACTGCGCAGCAGGCGCGGCTTGAGTTCACGCCACAGCTGCCAGTTGGCCTTGGCCGCCAGCAACACGGTCGCCGCGCCCACCCCGTAGATCACCACCCGCCACAGCCAGACTGCCGCCAGCTGCAGATATTCGTGCCCCGCCAGCCAGATGAACTGGGTGTCGTTGACCAGCTTGCTGGCAAACAGCCAGGAGCCGTAGCGCAGCCAGTAGATCACCGATTTCAGCACCGGATAGACGTGTACCAGCCCCCAGCCGATATAGCGCTGCCGCGCCTCGGGATCCACGTTCTGGGTAATGTGGCTGTTGCTCATCACTTCCATGGCATAGGGGATCAGCGATGCACCGATCAACAGCGCCGCCACCACCACCCCGCTCCAGCTCACCTTGAGAATTCGGCGCCAGAAGAGGTAAGTGGACATCACCGCCAGCAGCGGCCAGGAGTAGTGCAACTGCATCGCCATGCCGATGGCCAGCAGGTGAACAATCATGTGCCAGAAGGAGGCCCGCTCACGCATATGCCAGGCCGACCAGCAGTGCATGGCGGAGAAGAGGAACAGATAGGAGGGGTTGTAGAGCAGGCTCTCGTACTGGAACCAGGGGTTGAGCCAGCAGAGCACCAAAAACAGCAACCGCACCACATTGCTATTCAATACATTGCCATTCAATACACGGTCATCAAACACCTGGCGGATCACCGCATCAAACAGCAGGAAGCCGACCAACCGCATCGCCAGCAGCAGCAACATGGGCGCATAAGGTGAATCCCACAGCAGCAAGGGCCCGCCAATCAGCCATGCCGACAAGCTGCCCGGCACATTGCCCACCGCACTCGCCGCATTGCCATAGCTGAGCCAAACGCCCTCATAAGCCCCAAGGTAACCCTTGTAGAGCATCTGGGTCTGATCGCCACCGATTACTTGCGATACAAAAAATAATATGGATATCCCAATACCGAGTGACAATGCCAGCCCATAACTATCTTTCACCATTTCTTTCTCGCATAACCATTAAAATTGCAGCCCCCTTAAGAAAAAGGTATGCCCCACCATATAATATTTAATAGCATTAAATATGACAATTCATCAATCAGATTTAAGTGTGACAGATGTCATGAATCTGTTTTTTAGTCTCTGATTTTCCTGACTAGCAGTCCAGATATTTCTTTATATTTTCTATACACTCTCTTGACATCAAATGGCCGTTTTTTCAATCCGACGAAATATAACCAGTCGCTCAAGTCTAACTCTAGCGCGAGATTACCTCGTTTATAAAATCTTTCTGTCACATCTAGAGATAACATTTCAGGTGTTGCCACAATAAGATTGTTAGCCACAAAACAAGGCCAGAAATCTGATCCCAATCCTGCATCATCATTAGCCTTATTATTGATCTTCAACGTCTTACCCATCAATATGGACAGCCAATGTAGTAAAAAATATTGCTCCGTTGCAGGATAACGCTCTTTATATCCGGCCTTTAAGTAGAAATGCAGCTGTTCTAATTGTTTTTCTGGCCATATCTTTAGTAGGTCTGTCGTCAGGCCAAAGTCAAATAGATCACTCTTATGGAAAAATACAGGCTTGCCGTAATGTGATGAAATAAAAAAAGCACTACTCGTAATGACTCGGCTATTCAAATAGCAGAAATCACTCACTCTTTCTTCGTTTACATATTTCTGATAGAGCTCTAGAAAACCGCGCCCAGTCACTATATTGTCACTACGAATCTTTACGGCATAAGGGGTTGCAACCATAGCAAGTCCCATATGCACACCATATAATTGTCGGTTATTATTTAATTTTACAAAATTTTCATCATTCATTATAATATTTTGACCAGGATCTTCCAATAGTAAAACCTGATCAAAATCCAAACCATCAATATTCTGACCTTTCCATGTAGACAATATGATTGTGGATGTAGGAAAGTGCGTTCTAATAGACTTCAGACATTGCGATGTGACCCCATCAATTTGAGAACGCGCCTTACTTGCCTGCACCGGCCCTTGTACAACGAACGTAATATCTTGATCATTTATCTTCATTTACTTCATCCTGAGAAAGGAAATCAAGGTATTCGCTTGGCACGCCACAGAAAATAACTTCTTTTCGTTCGATCAAATTATAACGGATCTTTTTACCTTCTTTTATCATTATATTATACATTGGGGCTATATATAACTCCCCTCTGTCCCATTGCGCTGCAGGCAAAGCCTCATATTTTTTATAAGCATCTAAATAGTCATTGCATTTCGCAAAAAAATATAATCCAGTACTACATAAATCTGATATTTTATTTTTTTCAGCCGTCAGCACAACTTCTGTACTACCTTCTTTTAATGGCTTTGCAAAAGACCAATTATCACCATCACCTTTGAAAACCTCTAAATATCCATCACAATAATCAATGAGATCTGGAAAGATGAAGTTATTACGGAAAGAGTCGATATTAAATATTGTGATAGAACCTTGGTATGGAGCATGATTCTTGATAAAATCAAGCAATCCCATCGCTACCGTTTCAGCTTGCCCTCTTGTTTCTTCCGCAAGCGTAGAAATGAAGAATTTCTTTATCCCCATCTTGGTGGCCATTTCTTTTACAAAATCTGCAGTATTGTAAACATCACGAACAATAAACAAAAATTGAGTATTTTCAAAATACATCTGGAAGCTATTAACTGAGTGCTCAAATAGCGTAGCACCATGTGCTGACAACATGTATTTTGGCTTATTATAACCGGCATTAAAAAATCGAGAACTCATTCCTGCCATTGGAATAACAATCATCAGTTAAGCCCCTTTAATATATGGAACAAACGAAATGCGTTTGCGAATAGTGCATTCTGTCTTTTCTGACAATCAGCATGAAGTGGTAACATAGACAAAAATAGATGTATTTGCATAGCGTAAAGAGTCTCTGGCTGGATACTAAAAACCGAGTCAATACGAGAAATATAATATGTTTGAATATCATCAAGCTTGTTGTTTACATGAATTTCAAAGCCTATTTTTCCAGCTGAAATACTTACGTCATAATAACCAGCAATGATCCAATCATACAGACCAATAATAGAGTGACTAAGCTTGGCGATGTCATATGAAGCATCTCCATATATCGTCATTTCACCGCTAGCGGTAATGCCACGAGGGTCGATCACTTTTATTTTTTGTGCACGAAAATCATATAATATATTACTGAAGCAGAAGTCTCCGTGCAGTACAGATGCCAACTCACAATCTTTTGGTAAATACAAATTACATGTATCTAATAAATCCTGAATTGATACAGGCTGAGAATCATTGTATTGCCAACATTCACTTACCGATATATTTTGAGACTGACAATAATCATTGACACGAGTCAATGTTTTCGCCCCAAATAACTCCCTTACTTGATTAGATGGATACTTTTCCGTATTTTTAACACGCTGACAATCCAATATAAAATCTAGACAATTATTAATGATTGGTTTCCAGCAAAAGCTGGGTAATGCGGAGAAAACATAAACCTCATTTAGCGCAGTATTGTGCAAATACTCTAGCCGATACGTAGCTCTACCATCATTTTTTGATGAACCCAAGAACTGAGGTATGTATCCACGCAAAGAAAAAGGAAGTTTTTCAAACCACTCAGCCTCGGCCATAATTTTTACATTATGGATGCTAGATTTTTCAATAAAATATGGCGTAATAACAATCTCATTGAATGCACGCTGGGTGGTAAATTCAGCCTTTGATCTGTAGTACGTATTTACATGCCCAAAATCCAACCACCCATCTGATTTAACTACATTTAACCTGACTTTATGATGATACCTATTTAACCCTTCGAGAAAACTCCAGTTACATTGAGTAATACATCGAATTAGTTCCCTGGCATCCTGGAACTTGAAATATCCATCTATTATAAGACCTTCAACATCGCGATTTTCATCTTCAATCCAATGAATATCCTCATGTTCTAGAGTGGCCCAATTATAATAATACTCAGTCTTTGAAACGCTAACTATATTTTCCCCAATAGGGAGTTGGCCAAATAATGTGTCGCCATAAAGAACATGTAAAGAACGCCCATGACGGTACTCACTCAAATTAACTGCAGCAACCAGGGAGGCTCCAAGGCTGAGACCGACAGGAATGTAAATGACCTTAACCCCCTGCTCCGACAACCATGCAAGGTCACTATCTGATAATTTGTAACTTTCTGGAACAGACAAATAAACATCGGCGCCACTCGGGGCCAGCGCCACTTGATGTTTGAACAAACGACGATTACCCAGCGGCAAGAAACTTGGAGGGATTCTTCCAAATTCAGCCTCCAAATCTTGATTCACATAGGCAGCGGACATGATCAGGAACATGTTTTTTCCTTTTCAAGCAATATATTAATTTCTTCCAATGAAAGTGCAGCAAACTCGGACGGTCTAACCGCCCGATCATCAATATAGAAACCAGACTTGCCACACCACGGCTTACCAACAATAATCTCATCATAAGGGATCTGATGAGAATCAAGCCACTCAGTAATTATTGGCAATGTATGAATATTTATTTTCCCAACATTACCATCAAAGGTTCTCATATTTCTTGCAGTGAATATGACTATTTCAAACCCATTTTGCTTGTAATTTCTAAGCTGCTCAACAACATCCATTCGTGGCAAGACATTTTTATAATCTGAAGTGTCTGCCATTGTCAGAGTGCCATCTAGATCAACAATCAATTTTTTCATCATATTCACCAGATACAATTAAACACCAATAACATGTGTATTGAATTTTTTGTTCTACTTCCTTAATCTAAAAAGCTCCTTTTGATACTCATAAAGAAAACCCAAAACACCTCTACTCTTTGACTTAAGAAAAACCAGTTCCTTGGAACGCTTCCAGCTATGTTGGAACCAGTGGGTCATATATCTTTCTGGGGTGGGTAAATAACTTATTTTTTCACCGCTGTAATCATAAAAAAATGACTGTTCAAAGACTTTCAATTTATTATTTTGTGCATCTTTGTCTATGATATATGTCATGATGTCAGGCCCCATATACAACTCAGAACCCATAATCTCATTTTCATAAAAATCAATCAAAGACGCCAAGTGAGTTGATTTTTTCGTGGCATAAATAATCGCGGTACCAACCTGACATTCGGATTCATAACCGACACAGAAATCATATGATTTAAATAATGGGAAAGGATTTTTATCTATGGTTACATCCGTGTCCAGATAAAGCCCCCCCTCTTCTGCTAAAATTTTTAGCCGTAGATAATCCGTAACAAAGGCATACAATCCTTTGTCATAACATTTTTTGGCAAACTCGCAACCATCAATCCAAGATTTAATTTTTGAGTCTGTTTCTAGCCATAGCCTGTATTTATACCCTTGTTTTCTCCAGTCATCGATACAGACGTGGGCCAGTGGTGGCAAGCAATCACCCAACCATATAGCATGAATTGTCTCAATCTTTTCCACATCAACAGCTTCATTTGACCTGCTCATGCTGACCACCTTGTACTTTAGCTTTTAAATTCCACATTTGCATTCTTACAAATCTATAAAAACGATATGCTTCTCGAGTTAGCTTGAAATGTAATGGAACTTTTTCCAAAATTACTTTATTTTGAATGCAACTCTCCATATCATCGGGGCTATATATAGCGTAAGGTAATATCCCGGTCGCTTTAAGCCCCGTACGATATGATTCACCAATGAAATTATCTACCGAGCACAACCATTTTTTACTATGATTAACAAGCCGCATTGCGCCACTCGGATTAATACTGTAACCGGTAGTAGATCTAACATTGTTGTGCCAAAATAAAATTTGCAAGCCATCCAAAAATTCCAGCGAGGTTGCGTCTCCAATCTGGGGCTCCAGTCGCAAATATTCATATTTATCATGCAGGCAAGATAGCCTTGTAAAAACACTCATGAAGTATTGGGTTGGTAAAAAGTCATCTTCCAATACCATAATCGGCTCATTTAACTCGATGCATTTTTCCCAGAGCAAATAATGACTGGCATAACACCCTTTTTCACCTGGTGTAAGAGGGCGACTACGGAATATTTTACGATGAGTATCATCAGGACATCCTAATAAACGATCAGGAAGTCCATTAAAACCATTTATAGCATCAAAAAATTCAAACTCAATACCTAGGTCATTCATGACTTCCTTAACCCTATTTCGACGTTGAGTTGCATTATCTAAACTAACAATAAAGATCTTCATATGTCACCAACCCTATTTTTTTTATTTTGATACTCAACAAAATCGCTATACAATGAGAATGTATATATGGCACCAAAAAATGTATTAAACACCCACTGCCCAGAACGCATATATAAAAACGATTCAAAATTATTAATTATCAACCAGTACACTAAGAAACTTATTGAAATAGTTTTCATTAATGCGGGAGCATTACTTTTTATTGTTTTATATACAGGGTAAATCATCAGAAAATAAACATATATTAAACCAACTACACCGTATGAAACAGCAGTTTCAAAATTAGAGTTATGGAGATGTCTAAACTCTGCCTTGATATAGTCAGGCAAGACATGCGATTCCGTAATCACCAATGAACGACTTCCATCGCCTGTACCAAGCCATGGATTAGCAAAAAACCAATTAATTGCCTCAAGCCAAGTCTGCAATCTGATACCGATACTCAAATCTTTGACCTCCCGCCAATTTCCGGAGATCATATTATGAAGGTCATCTGGATGTGAAAAACCTGTAGATACACGGCCCATAACAAAGCTGACATGATACATGGCAAAAAACACCATAAATATTGATATATAGACAACTATTGTTTTTCTAAACGAAATATCATCACTTAAATAGGCATAAAGCAATGGTGATATAAGGAGACTTACCATCACAGCAACCCAAGACTGCCTAGACTGGAGCATCAGCAGTAAGCAACCAAGGAATATTAATAATATTGATGTGGTCGTTATCATCAGATAGTATCTATTTCTGCTTTTTTCAGATTTGGCTGCATATGTACAACAAAATATAAAAATAAATGCAGCTCCAATAATTAATGAACCATGCTGAGCATTACGATAACCAAAATCAACTCTGATACCATGCCAGCCTGAAATAACTTGAGCAATAAAGTCAGAGTGATAAAATAGAGTAAATATACTTCCAAGTGAAAACGATAACATAACCAAGAGAGAGCGTTTTACTGAACCCTTAAGCCAAAATGCGATCACTAAAAAGACCAATAGATAAGAAAATGGTTTTATATTAGGATGGTTTTGTGCCAATTCAGGAATAGTGATGGTTGACATAAACCAGCTTGCTGTCTGAACCAAAATACCTATCACTAGTAGTAAAAAAACAATGTTTCTTAAGAAAAAATCCTTATATAAGTAGATTGCGAGCAGCCCCCCAACAACCATTATTGTTTGGAATATATCGCCTATCAATTGAACTGAATCTTTAAAAAAGACATACAAAACCACAGAAAGAAACATCAATGAAGAACAACACTCGCTCTCCAAATAGTGCCTTATAAACTTAGTCATACAAATATATCGCCTGTAACGTAGAGGAAGCTAAATTCTTACTTCCTAAAAATATAATTTCCGCGAATTTTACGCCATAACCCAAACACATCAGTGCGGGGGAAGATGGCGATCCGGCGGATCTGGAAAGGGTCCTGGTGCATCGCTTTGGGGCCACAGTTGGTAGCGACGGCAAAATGATACCCGGCGGCGATAGCCTGCTCCTTGGCGCTGTCGTTCATATCTCCGTAAGGGTAGGCAAACGAGAGCAGCGGATGGCCAAGCAGGGCCTCCAGTTGGCGTTTATTCTCCTGAATTTCATGGGCTTGTTGCTCGGCTGTGAGCTGACTCAAGCGGGGATGGGTCAGGGTATGCCCCCCAATCTCCACATGACCGCTGGCGGCCAGCGCTTTGACCTGCTCGCAACTCATCAATGAAACCTTGGTATCCGGATTGGTCGGATGCTCCACATCCCAACGGTTGTAGCCTTCACCGGTGACCACGTACACCACAGCTTTGTAACCATATTTTTCCAGCAGCGGCAGCATGCGGGTCAGGTTGTCCTGATAGCCGTCATCGGCGGTGATCATCAGGTACTTCTTGCCGTATTGCAGACGGTGGATAAAGCCTTTGTCCGCCAGATCGCGGAACGTCAGGGTTTCATAGCCGAGCCACTTCATCAGGCGCAGATGCTTCTCGAACATGGCGATCGGCATCCAGGTGCCGTGCACCCCTTTCTCGCTATCCTGCTCGATAAAGCGGTGGTACATGATGACCGGCATCTCGCGGCGCAGGGTTTCCACCACCGCATCTTGATAGATGGACTCCAGCCCGGAGACGACACCCTGCAAGCCGTACTCGTCCTGAATGCGCTGCCGAATGACTTCCGGCACCACCTTGCTTGCGAGGGCGGATTCGATTTCTCCCTTCAGGGCAGCAAAATCGATAGCCAGATCCTTGGGACCGATATCGCCAAAATTGCTGGCCAGCGCCTCGTCCAGATTTCGTTCCGTCACCAGACCAATGGCCCTGGCTTCACCAATGGCAAAGGCGGGCCGACCACAGAGCAGTGCTTCCATCGCTACCCGACCGGCACCAATCACCAGATCGCAACTCGCCAGCAGAGCGGGCACATCATCGACATAACCGACAAACTCGGCACGGCCTTCGAAACGGGCAAAGCGCTCCGGTACCTTGGTACCGCTGACAATCCGCACCCGACAGGTATCCAGGTCGAGCACTTCATCGAGCAGACGGTAACAGAGCTCCCCTTTGGGGCCGCTCAAACGGCCAATGATGGCGATCACCGGCTTGGGATTGTCCGGCGCTGGCACAGGCTGGAATTTGTCGGTTTCGATACCGTTGCGCAGCACCTGCACTATCGCGGGATCCACCCCCAGATTGTCGACTATCTGATGGGCAATATCTTCACAAACGGCAACCGCACGATAGCCGAGTGCATGGAAGGCCTTGCGCGAAGCGTGCACCGGCTGGCGACCATGCACCGTGGTGATCATCGGGGTGCCAGTCAGCTTGCAAGCCACATAGCTGCTCCAGCCGGAGGCGCGGGAGTGAGCATGCACCAACTGAATATGATGCTTCTTGATGAGATAGATAAGGTAGAAGACGTGCCAGAAGCGGCGCAGAATGCTGCGCTTGTTGAATCTCAGCGTGAAGACGGGGCCAAGAGTCGGCTTGGTCAGGGTATCTGATACATAAAAGACGTTGTGACCACGCCGGGTCAGTTCGTTACCAACCGTGGTGGCATAGACCTCAGCTCCCGTTACCTCGAGCTGGGAGAGTGCCATCAATATATTCATCGCGCGGTTACCCGGTAGAGAAGAGAGGAACGGCAAGCAGCCACAGAGACCAGAAACCGGAAGCAGGCGAGTGCCCACTTCCGGTTTTGCGCTCAAACTGCCGCGTTGTGCTCACCCGTTAGCGGTTGAGCCAAGCCATGTAATCCGCTACCCCTTCGGCAACGGTTTTAAACTCGGCGTCATAACCCACGCTGCGCAGCTTGGTCATGTCAGCCTGGGTGAAGCTCTGGTAGCGACCCTTGAGGTGATCCGGGAAGGGGATGTATTCGATAGACCCCTTCTGATGATGCTTGATCACCGCTTCGGCCACGTTCTGGAATGGCTCGGCACGGCCGGTACCGCAGTTGAAAATGCCGGAGTGCTGCGGGTTCTGCCAGAACCACAGGTTTACCTTGCAGACGTCGTCGATATAGATGAAGTCACGCATCTGACCACCGTTCGGGAAGCCATCGCAACCTTCGAACAGCTTGGGATTCTCGCCCTTCTTCACCTGGGTGTTGAGGTGGAAGGCAACGGAAGCCATGGAGCCTTTATGCTGCTCGCGCGGACCGTAGACGTTGAAGTACTTGAGGCCAACAACCTGAGAGTTGATCTCCGGCATCCAGCGGCGCACGTACTGGTCAAACAGCTGCTTGGAGTAGCCGTAGACGTTGAGCGGCTGTTCGAACTTGGGATCTTCGATGAAGTTGTCGTTGCGGCCACCGTAGGTCGCGGCAGAGGAGGCGTAAATAAACGGAATTTCGCGCTCGATGCAGTAGTGGAACAGATCCTTGGAGTACTCGTAGTTGACCTCCATGATGAACTTGCCGTTCCACTCGGTGGTCGCAGAGCAGGCGCCTTCGTGGAAGATCACCTCGATGCCGTTGTCCCACTCTTCAAACTCGTCACCGGAGACGATGCGCGCCTGAAACTCGTCTTTGTCCATGTAGTCAGCAATGGTCAGATCGACCAGGTTGACGAACTTGGTGCCGTCGGTCAGGTCATCAATGACCACGATATCGGTCCGTCCTTGAGCGTTCAGCTGCTTGACCAGATTGCTGCCGATAAAGCCAGCACCGCCAGTTACTACGATCATGGAGTTTGCCTCTCGTACGTTGATGGCTACATGTGACTGCTTGTTAAAGCTGTGTATAGTGAGCCAATTTGAAATTGCCGAAAAGTTTATCACGGGCCGTCCGGGGATTCGACCTTGTTCAAAACTGCCCCGAGCGGAACCTGTTGGAGGAATGAGTGATGAAAACCAGAGACAGGATCATTCACAGCGCGACCGAGCTGTTCAACGATCAGGGTGAACGCAACATCACCACCAACCATATTGCGGCGCACATGGGTATCAGCCCGGGCAACCTCTACTACCACTTCCGCAATAAAGAAGACATCATCCACTCCATCTTCGACCAGTATGCCCGTCACCTGAGCGAGAGCTTCGTGCCGACCCGCAACCGTGAAATCACCCTGCAGGATCTGATGGGCTATCTCGATGCCATCTTCTATCTGATGTGGCAGTTCCGCTTCTTCTACGCCAACCTGCCCGACATCCTGAGCCGTGACGAACCGCTGCAACAGAAGTACCTCAAGGCCCAGGAGCAGATGCGCTCCTCCGTGGTCGCACTGCTCAGAAGCCTGCGCGAAGGGGGCATTATCGATGTCAGCGATGAAGACCTGCCGGATCTGGGACAGACCATCAAGATGGTGGTGACCTGCTGGATCCCCTTCCAGATTGCCCAGGCCCCCAACACCCGCATCACCAAACCGCTGCTCTATCAAGGCGTATTGAAGGTGCTGTTCCTGCTGCGCCCCTATGTGCAACCCCAGGTGGCCGGACAGATCCAGCAGCTGGAGCAACACTACCGTCAGCTGGCCCAACCAGCTGGGTGAGATCTGTTTCACATTTGTTGAATATCAGCACAATCATTTGAATTTACCGCAACAGATTGCAGTAAAATGTCGCCCTCTGTTGATACGCAGCTGAAATAGCCAATAAGGATCGAGGATGTCTAACGGATTCTATCGTCACCTGACCGAGCAACTGAACCAGGTGCAAGCTGAAGGGTTGTACAAGCAGGAGCGCATCATCACCTCCGCCCAACAGGCCAGCATCGCCGTCGGCGGTGAGCAGGTACTGAACTTCTGTGCCAACAACTATCTTGGGCTGGCCAACCACCCGGATCTGATCGCCGCCGCCCATCAGGGACTCGACAGCCACGGCTTCGGCATGGCCTCGGTGCGCTTCATCTGTGGCACCCAGGACCAGCATAAAGCGCTGGAGCAGAAGATGTCTGCCTTCCTCGGCACCGAAGACACCATCCTCTACTCCTCCTGTTTCGATGCCAATGGCGGTCTTTTTGAGACCCTGTTCGGCGCCGAAGATGCCATCATCTCCGATGCCCTCAACCACGCCTCCATCATCGACGGCGTGCGGCTGTGCAAGGCCAAGCGCTATCGCTACGCCAACAACGACATGGCCGAGCTGGAAGCCCAGCTCAAGCAGGCTGACGCCGATGGCGCCCGCTTCAAACTGATCGCCACCGACGGCGTCTTCTCCATGGATGGGGTCATCGCCGACCTCAAATCCATCTGCGATCTGGCAGACAAATACGATGCGCTGGTGATGGTGGATGACTCCCACGCCGTCGGCTTTATCGGCGAGAATGGTCGTGGCACCCACGAATATTGCGGCGTGATGGATCGAGTCGACATCATCACCGGCACCCTGGGCAAGGCGCTCGGCGGCGCATCCGGCGGCTATACCTCCGGCAAGAAAGAGGTGATCGACTGGCTGCGTCAGCGATCCCGCCCGTACCTCTTCTCCAACTCGCTGGCCCCCTCCATCGTTGCCGCCACCATCAAGGTGATCGACATGCTGGCCGAGGGTCACGACCTGCGCGCCCGCCTGAAAGAGAACAGCCAATACTTTCGCGAGCGGATGAGCGCCGCCGGCTTCACTCTGGCAGGTGCCGACCACGCCATCATTCCGGTGATGCTGGGGGATGCCAAGCTGGCCTCCGAAATGGCGAGCCGCATGCTGGCTGCCGGCATCTATGTGGTGGGTTTCTCCTTCCCTGTAGTGCCCAAGGGTCAGGCGCGCATTCGCACCCAGATGTCTGCCGCCCACACCCGTGAGCAGCTGGACAAGGCGATCGACGCCTTCATCCGCATCGGCCGTGAACTCGGCGTTATCTGATTTGAATCAAGGGGCTGCAGCCCCTTTTTTCTGCATTCATATTGAAGGAACAGCCATGAAAGCACTCTCCAAACTGCACAAAGAGGTCGGCATCTGGATGACGGATGTGCTGGCTCCCGAGCTCGGCCACAACGACCTGCTGATCAAAATCCGCAAAACCGCCATCTGCGGCACCGATATCCACATTTACAACTGGGACGAGTGGTCCCAGAAGACCATCCCGGTACCCATGGTGGTTGGCCACGAATATGTCGGCGAAGTGGTCGCCATCGGTCAGGAGGTGCGCGGCTTCGCCATCGGCGATCGGGTCTCCGGTGAAGGACATATCACCTGTGGTCACTGCCGCAACTGCCGCGCAGGGCGCACTCATCTGTGCCGCAACACCATTGGCGTTGGCGTCAACCGTCCGGGTGCCTTCGCCGAGTATCTGGTGATCCCCGCGTTCAACGCCTTCAAGCTGCCGGACAACATCCCGGACGAGCTGGCCGCCATCTTCGACCCGTTCGGCAATGCGGTGCACACCGCCCTCTCCTTCGATCTGGTGGGTGAGGATGTGCTCATCACAGGTGCAGGCCCCATCGGTATCATGGCTGCCGCCGTCTGCCGTCACGTGGGTGCGCGCCACGTGGTGATCACCGACGTCAACGAATACCGGCTGGAGCTGGCCCGCAAGATGGGCGCCACCCGCGCGGTCAACGTCAGCAAAGAGAAGCTGGCCGACGTGATGAGCGAGCTGGGCATGACCGAAGGGTTCGATGTGGGGCTGGAGATGTCCGGCGTCCCGAGCGCCTTCCAGGAGATGCTCGACAAGATGAACCACGGCGGCAAGATCGCCATGCTCGGCATCCCCCCCTCCACCATGGCCATCGACTGGAACAAGGTGATCTTCAAGGGGCTGTTTATCAAAGGGATCTATGGCCGCGAGATGTTCGAGACCTGGTACAAAATGGCCAGCCTGATCCAGTCCGGGCTGGATCTCTCCCCCATCATTACCCACAGATTCCACATCGACGACTTCCAGCAGGGGTTCGATGCGATGCGCTCCGGCCACTCCGGCAAGGTGATCCTGAGCTGGGACAAATAACCCATTTCACCCCTTGGTTACCTGAAACCCGGCGAATGCCGGGTTTCTTTTTATCTCCACCGCCTGAATTGCCGTGATATCGCCCAAAACTTTGTACGCAGAGTGTTTAACACTTCACACACAAGCGTTTAAATGGCTGTAACTATTCGGTTATAATCCCGTCGTTTACATGGATAATAAAAGACTGCTGGGAGTATATGAGCGTGTTGAAAAAACTGAGCTATTTGCTGGCTGTCGGGATGACGGCCGCCAGCTTGTCTGGGGCAGTGCTTGCTGCCGATGATATGTCACCGGAAGCCATTGCCGAGCGGATCAAACCAATCGGTCAGGTCTATACCGCCAAGGATCTGGAAGGTATTGCCGGTGCGGGTGCCGCACCGGCTGCGACCGCCTCTTCCGGCCCCCGCGATGGCGAGACGGTATTCAAGGGCGCCTGCTTTGCCTGTCATGATACCGGCGCCGCCGGTGCCCCCAAACGGGGTGACAAGGCAGCCTGGGAGCCTCGCATCGCCCAGGGTATTGATACTCTCAAGAAACATGCCATTGAAGGCTTCACCGGCAAGTCCGGCATGATGCCTCCGCGCGGCACGTGTGCGAACTGCAGTGATGAAGAGATTGAAAACGCCATCCACTACATGATCGACAAGCTGTAAGTATTTGAAAGGGCCGCAATTGCGGCCCTTTCAATCTCTCGGCTTCCGACTACTCTTGTAAGGTAGACATATCGGGAGTTGCTCATGTCGCCCCAAGCTATCGAACCCCACTACTCAACTCCTCTGTTGGCGTTGGTCTCTGCCATTATGGACTTCCCGGCGCCACAATCGGCCACGTCTGACGATTACGATGCCCTGATCCGGCAGATTGACCAACTCTGCCCGCTGCAACACTTCGGCATGCTGGGCCTCGCCGATACTGGCCTGAACTGGCTTTACGCCTACAAGATAAGCGACATATTCAAGCAGCAACTGGGGCGGGAACAGTCCCGCATCACCGATCAGCTCACCCAGCTGGATGAGGCCGAAGGGTGGTGCGTCTTTCCCATCGAGCATGGTCAGGTACAGTGGCTGCTGGCTCGTGGCACACCCACCGATCTGCCGACCCTGCGCCTGCTGCTGGAGTGTCTGGCCAAGCGGCTGACCGAAACCCAGGCGGGCTCCCATCTCACCGAGCTGCCTTCGCCGCTGATCCGCAAAGACCCGAACTGGAAAAAGAAAATCGAGAGCATCAGCCGCATCATGCGGCTGGCCAATACCCTGCCGGGTCAGGCGCTGTTTTCCCAGCTGGAGGCGGTACTGCGCCAAATGCTCGCCATCGAGGACATGCTGCTGGTCAGGCTAACCAGCCAGAAGCTGGAAAAGATCTACCCCGCCAATCCTCATCAGGGGGACGAGTTCATCAGCGGGTTGTGCCACAGCACCAGCAATATCGAGGTGAACAGGGAGTCTCGCTACTGGCACAGCATGCCGCTACGGCTGCAGCAACAGTACTTCGCCCACTTCATCATCAGCACGACCCAGCCGCTGGAAACTGACGACAAACTGTTCCTCGATTTCTTGCGCGGCCAGTTGACCCTGCTGTTGGAGTTGAGACGGATCCGCCAGCAGCTCAACGACATCAATACCGAAGACTCCATCAACCAGCGGCTGCAACAGCTGCGTCAGACCAACCTCAGACTGCAAAAGCAGCTCAAGCAGCATCAGGAGCTGGAACGGCGGTTGCAATTCGATGCGCTCCACGACCCGCTGACCCAGCTGCCCAACCGCGCCCTGTTGATGAACCACCTCAACCACGCCATGACCCACTACAACCGCTATAAATCGCCGGGATTTGCGGTGATCTTCATCGATGTGGATCACTTCAAGCAGATCAACGACACCCTCGGCCACAGCGCGGGGGATCAGCTGCTCAAGGAGGTGAGCCGCCGCCTGCAGACCTGCATCCGGCAAAACGATCTGGTGGCCAGACTGGGGGGCGACGAGTTTGTCATCTATCTGGACAGCAGCAAGAGCGACGATGACATCAGCCCGGTGCTCAACCGCATTATCAGCCGTCTCTCCTACCCGTTCCGGCTACTCGGCAACGAGTTGAGCATTACCGTCAGCCTTGGGGTATCGAGCGTCTCGGAGCAGACCACTGATATCAGCCAGCTGCTCCATCAGGCCGATCTGGCCATGTATCAGGCCAAACGCAATGGTCGCAGTCGCATCGTCAGCTACTCGGATGATTGCATCAACCAGAACTGGAATTCGCCGGAAGAGATGCTGGCCAGAGCCCTGCGGGAGGGGCGCATCGTCCCCTACTTCCAGCCGGTGATCCGGCTGCATGATAGCCGCCTGACCGGACTGGAGGTGATGGCGCGCTGGCTGACCGAGGAGGGCATTCTCAAGGATGCGTTCGACTTTATTCCGCTGGCGGAGCAGTGTGGTCTGATACTGGAGCTGGATTACCAGATCCTGCGCCACACCTGCCAACAGCTGAAGAACTGGCTGCCAATCTCCGGGCAGAGCAAGTTCAAGGTCGCCATCAATCTGTCGGGCAAGCATCTGGTCAACCATGACCACATCATGCGGCTGATGGGAATTATCGAAGAGGAAGGGGTCGCCCCCGGCTATCTGATTTTTGAATTCAACGAGCGGGAGCTGTCGCGGCAAGATTCCGATGCGCTCGCATCCCTGCATGACCTGAGGGCTAAGGGTATCCAGATCAGCCTCGATGATTTCGGCACCGGCTTCTCCTCCCTCAACGCCTTGTTCCACTTCCCGGTGGATTACATCAAGGTGGATGACAGCTTTACCCAGAGGATGCTGCAATCGCCCAAAGATTTGGCGCTGATCCGCGCCATGCGGGATATCTGTCAGGATCTCGATTACACCCTGGTCGTCGAGGGGATCGAGAACCAGCAGCAGTTGCAGAAGCTGATTGATATCGGCTGTCGGATGGGGCAAGGGCGCTATATCTCTCCGCCCATGCCGGGAGCAGATATAGTGCCGCTACTGACCCCGGCCAATCCTTAGGGTTAATCCTTCTTGAACAACGCCCGCAGGTTGGCAACACCGACCTGCCCCTTCTGCTGGCGCTCCTCGGCAGTCACCTTCTTCTGGTTTTCCCATTCAAGGTCATCCTGCGGCAGCTCCAGCAGGAAGCGGCTCGGCTCCGGACGTACCGATTCGCCAAACTGGCGCCGCTCCTTGCAGAGGGTAAAGGTCAGCTCGGTCTGGGCCCGGGTGATGCCCACGTAGGCGAGACGCCGCTCCTCCTCGACGTTGTCTTCATCTATGCTGGTCTGGTGGGGCAGCAAGCCCTCCTCCATCCCCACCATGTAGACATAGGGGAACTCCAACCCCTTGGAGGCATGCAGGGTCATTAACTGCACCTGATCGGCATCATCCTCCCCTTCGTTGCGCTCCATCATGTCGCGCAAGGTGAGGCGAGTGACCACCTGTGCCAACGTCATCGACTCTTCCAGCTCATCTCCTTCCAGCATCTCGGTGATCCAGCGATAGAGGGTGGAGACGTTCTGCATCCGCATCTCGGCCGCTTTCGGACTGGGCGAGGTCTCGTAGAGCCACTCTTCGTAGTGGATCTCCTTGATCATGTCCCGCACCGCCTCCACCGGATTGCCACGCAACGCCTGATCGCCAAGGCGCACCAGCCAGTTGGTGAATGCCTGCAGGGCCACGAGGCCGCGTCCGGAGAGGTGCTGCTCCAACCCCAGCTCGAAGCTGGCGGCAAACAGGCTCTTGCCGCGCTGATTGGCATACTGCCCCAGTTTTTCGAGGGTAGTGGGGCCAATCTCGCGGCGCGGCAGGTTGACCACCCGCAGGAAGGCGGTGTCCTCATCCGGATTCACCAGCAGCTTGAGGTAGGCCATGATGTCCTTGATCTCGGTGCGGGAGAAGAACGAGGTGCCGCCGGAGATGCGGTAAGGAATCCGGTTGGTCATCAGCGCCTTTTCGAAGATGCGCGACTGATGGTTGCCCCGATAGAGGATGGCGTAATCCTTGAACCGGGTGCGGTTCATAAACTTGTGTCCCATCATCTCGGCGGCGATCCGCTCCGCTTCGTGCTCCTCGTTCTTGGCGAACAGCACCTTGAGCTTCACCCCCTCATCCAGCTCGGAGAAGAGCGCCTTGTCATAGACGTGGGGGTTGTTGGCGATCAGGATGTTGGCGCACTTGAGGATCCGCCGCTTGGAGCGGTAGTTCTGCTCCAGCTTGATCAGCTTGAGGCTGGGGAAATCTTCGCTCAGCAGCACCAGATTCTGCGGCTTGGCACCGCGCCAGGAGTAGATGGACTGGTCGTCATCCCCTACCACGGTAAAACGAGCCCGCTCGCCGACGATCTGCTTCACCAGCTCGTATTGGCTGGTGTTGGTGTCTTGGTACTCATCGACCAGCAGATAGCGGATCTTGTTCTGCCAGCGCTCACGCACCTCCTGATTGCTCTTGAGCAACAGGGTCGGCATCACGATGAGGTCGTCAAAATCCAGCGCGTTATAGGCCACCATCTGGCGGTGATAACGCTCGTAGAGCTGGGCCATCAGCACCTCTTCCGGCCCGCGAGCGATGCGCATGGCGCGGGCTGGCAGGATAAGGTCGTTCTTCCAGTTGGAGATTTGGCTGATAAGGGCCGAGAGCTTGTCCTTGTCGTTGTCGAGCTCGTCTTCAGTCAATTCTTTCAGCAGCGCCAGCTGGTCGGTGTCGTCGAACAGGGAGAAGTTCGCCTTGAGATTCAGGCTCTTGTGCTCACGACGAATGATATCGAGACCCAGGGTATGGAAGGTGGAGACCATCAGACCCCGCGCCTCCTTGCGCCCCAGGGTCTGGCCGACCCGCTCCTTCATCTCCCGCGCCGCCTTGTTGGTAAAGGTGACCGCAGCTATGTTGCGCGCACTGTAGCCGCACTGCTGCACCAGATAGGCAATCTTGTTGGTGATGACGCGGGTCTTGCCCGATCCGGCACCCGCCAGCACCAGGCAAGGGCCGGAGACATACTTGACCGCTTCGTTCTGATTGGGGTTGAGCTTCATGGGCCGGATCTCTTGGCTTATGATGAGGGGCGGCATTGTACCAGAAATCACCCGACGAGCCGTACCTGCTGCACGGCAGGCAACCGCCAATCGGGCTTATCGCACCTTGTGTTCGGGCGCTATTTTCAGGATCATGGCCGACCTTCGAAATGATGACTTTTTCCAGATAGTGAGGGGAGCATGAATCAGCAACAGCACAACCAACTGCGCAGCCAGTTTCCGGCCTTGGCGCAGGAGGTAAACGGCCACCCTCTGGTCTATCTGGACAACGCGGCCACCACCCAGAAACCGCAAGCGGTACTGGATGCCATCGCTCACTACTATCGGGCCGACAACGCCAACGTGCACCGCGCCGCCCACGCCCTGAGTGGCCGCGCGACCCGCGCCTTTGAGGCTGCCCGCGAGACTGTCACCCGCTTTATCAATGCGCCCCGCAGCCACGAGGTGATCTGGACCCGCGGCACCACGGAGGCGATCAATCTGGTGGCTCAGAGCTGGGGGATGAGCGAGCTCAAGGCGGGGGACGAAATTATCCTCAGCACGCTGGAGCACCACGCCAATATCGTCCCGTGGCAGCTGGTCGCCCAGCGTACCGGCGCGGTGATCCGGGTTATCCCACTCGATAAGCGGGGCGATCTCGATCTAGCCGCCTATCACGCCATGCTGGGACCACGCACTCGGCTGGTGAGCGTGGCCCACGTCTCCAATGCCCTCGGTACCGTCAATCCAGTCAAAGAGATAGTGGCTGCCGCCAAAACGGTTAGCGCCGTGACGCTAATCGACGGCGCCCAGGCAGTGGCTCATCTCGAGGTGGATGTGCAAGCCATCGGTTGCGACTTCTACGCCTTCTCCGGCCACAAGCTCTATGGCCCGACCGGCATCGGTGTGTTGTGGGGCCGCACCGAGCTATTGGAGCGGATGCCGCCCTGGCAAGCCGGTGGCGAGATGATCGATCGGGTCAGTTTCAGCGGCACTACCTTCAATACCCTGCCTTTCAAATTCGAGGCGGGCACCCCCCATATCGCTGGCGCTATCGGCCTCGCCGCCGCCATCGACTTTGTGATAGGGCAAGATAGGGAATGGCTCGCCCAACATGAGCAGGCACTGACCGACTATCTGGTAGCTGGCCTGCAACAGGTGCCGGGGCTGCGTCTGATCGGCGAACCCGGCCAACGCGCCGGAGCGGTCTCTTTCCTGCTCGACGACATCCACCCGCAAGATGCCGCCACCCTGCTCGATATGCAGGGGATCGCCCTGCGAGTCGGCCATCACTGCGCCATGCCATTGATGGAATCGCTCGGGATCGGCGGCACCATGCGCGCCTCGCTGGCCTGCTACAACAATCGGGATGATGTCGACGCTCTGCTGGCCGCCCTGCACAAACTCAGTGACTTCTTCTAAGGCAGACAACCGAATGAGTGATCTCGCAAGCTATACCCAGATTGGCCTTGAGCCCAACGCCGACACCATCCGCCAGCAGTTTGCCGCCGCTCACGGCTGGGAAAACCAGTACCGGCTCATCATCCAGCTCGGCAAACTGTTACCCGTACTACCCGGCGAATGGCAGCAGGAGGCATTCCGCCTCAAGGGGTGTGAGAGCCAGGCCTGGCTGAAGGGAGAAAAGAGTGAGGACGGTTGCTGGCACTTTGCCTGTGATTCCGATGCCCGCATCGTGCGGGGCCTTATCGTCATCGTGCTGGCCGCGCTCAACCACCAATCGTCTGCGGCGATCCAGGCTTTTGATATGGAAGGGTATTTCACCGAACTGGGACTTGAGAAACACTTGAGCCCGTCACGAGGTAACGGGCTCAGAGCGATCGTGCAGGCGATCCGGGGGCGGGTTGTCTAACCCGCTTTGTGTAGAGGTCGATTACGCTTCGCCAATCGCCTCTGCTTCTATATTCCCGGCCTCTTTCTCGGCGCGGGCGCCCCGCTCGGCAATCTTCTTCAATACCCGGGACGCGGCAACCAGCCCGAAGGTTGCCGTCACCGGCGTCACGGCGCCAAAACCGGAGGCGCAATCCATCTTCATGGTGCCATCGCTTGCTGCCTTGGCCTGACAGGTGCCACCATTACCATCCGGATAACTCAGCTGCTCGGTTGAGAAGACACATTCCACCCCGAATTTGCGCGCCGGATTCTTACTGAAGTTATGCAACCGGCGCAGGTCGGATCGCACCTTCGCGGCCAACGGATCCTGAATTGTCTTGGCCAGATCGGCCACGGTGATTTGGGTCGGATCCATCTGCCCGCCAGCACCACCCGCCACAATCACCGGGATCTTGTTGCGCTTGCAGAAGGCAATCAGCGCCACCTTGGCCTTGACCGAGTCGATGGCGTCCACCACATAGTCAAATTCCCGCTTGATATGTTCGGCCAGGTTGTCGGCAGTAACGAAATCATCCACCTCGATCACTTCGCAATCCGGATTGATGGCGCGAATACGCTCGGCCATCACCTCGGTCTTGAGGCGGCCAACCGTCCCCTGCATGGCGTGGATCTGACGATTGGTGTTGGTGATGCAGATATCGTCCATGTCGATCAGGGTGATCTGGTTGATACCGGTACGGGCCAGCGCCTCTGCTGCCCAAGAGCCCACGCCACCGATTCCCACAACACAGACTTTCGCTTGGCTAAAGGAACGTAAGGCGTTCTGACCATAAAGACGGGCAATGCCCCCGAATCGCTGTAGATATTCTGCGTTCATACCACCACCTTGCTTGAGGGCGGCCATTATAGCGACAACCACCGCCAGCGGCGACGGCAGATTCGGAGAAAATTGAGGAGGAAAAACAGAGACAACGACAGAGAAGAGGGAATAAAGGTCAATATTTAGACTATTCTCTGAATTTCAGGCAATAAAAAACCCCGCTCGATGAGCGGGGTTCTTAAATTGGGTGCCTGGCAGTGTCCTACTCTCGCATGGCGAATGCCACACTACCATCGGCGCTACCGCGTTTCACTTCTG
>NZ_JAPDBM010000071.1:0-22322 GCF_027705265.1 Aeromonas sp. QDB11
TGGGATTTGAACCCACGGATGGTCGCCCATCGCCGGTTTTCAAGACCGGTGCATTCAGCCGCTCTGCCACCCCTCCGAACGGCGTGCATACTACGCTAAGCCCTTGTTCATATGCAATACATATTTCCTGTGGGATAGTGTGCGGGAGCAAAATGGCAGGTGGCTTGAAATTGTTCCTCGTCATCCCTATTTGTTCTACATACAATGCCTATTACATGCAGTAACAAACAGCGATCACGAGGCGGCCGCTCGCCGTCTCACCCGGACATCAAGAGGACACCCAAGATGGATACCCGTTCTATCTACACTGGCACCCAAAGTGCCGTACGCGATACCAACAAGGTGCTGCGTAACACCTATATGCTGCTCTCCCTCACTCTGGGCTTCTCTGCCGTGGTGGCGGGCATCGCTACCGTGATGAACATGCCGCCGCTGCACTGGGCCGTGTTCCTGATCGGCGTCTACGGTCTGATGTTCCTGACCGAGAAGAATCGCAACAACGGCATGGGGCTGGTATTCACCTTCGCCCTGACCGGTCTGCTGGGCTATAGCCTGGGCCCCATCATCAACATGTACATGAACAATGGTGGCGGCGAGATCGTGATGACCGCCCTTGGCGGCACCGCGCTCACCTTCTTCGGTCTGTCAGCCTATGCCCTGACCACCAAGCGTGACCTCTCTTTCATCGGCGGCATGCTGTTCGTCGGTTTCTGGGTACTGCTGGTGGCCATGGTGGCCAACATCTTCCTGCAGATGAGCGCCCTTAGCCTGGCCCTGTCCGCCATGTTCATGCTGTTCTCTTCCGGCGCCATCCTGCTGACTACCCAGCAGATCGTGCGCGGCGGCGAGACCAACTACATCTCTGCGACCGTCACCCTGTATGTTTCCATCTACAACATCTTCCTGAGCTTGCTGAGCCTGCTTGGCGGCAACCGCAACTAATCAGAAACCCCGCTTCGGCGGGGTTTTTATTGGCTCCTCTTTCTGTCAGGATAAGTTGTAAATCAAGGATATGAAGCGAAGTGGCCCTGATTTGGATCAGGGCCACTTCGCGCTTGGCGGGTTACTATCTCGCTCTCGTTTCGATCAAGGGTTTCACCTGTCTCATGCCGATGGATCTCTCTGGCCTGCTGCGCCGACTGCTGACTGATAGTCACATCGATTTTGCTTCGCTCAAGGGTGGTGCCTAGCATGCCCATGGACTTCTCCGGTTTGTTACGCCGACTGCTGACCGATAGCCACATCTACTTCGCCCTCAAGGTGCTGCTGGCCATTCTCGGTCTGCTCGCCTTCACCCTGGCCACCGGCAATATCCAGCTCACCGTACTGCTCTCCCTCGGGGTAGTGGCGGGCGCCATCGCCGAAACCGACGACAGCCTGTGGGGACGCCTGAAAAACCTCGCCATGACGCTGATTTGCTTCATGTTCGCGTCCCTGTGCGTGCAGTATCTCTACCCCACCCCCTGGCTGTTTGCCATTGGGCTCGCCAGCTCCACCTTTATTTTCGTGATGGTGGGGGCGCTCGGTGCCCGCTACGCCACCATCAGCTTTGGCTCGCTGCTGATCGCCATCTACACCATGCTGGGGGCCGCCAAGGCGCCGGATCTCTTCTACCAGCCGCTGGCGCTCGGCGCTGGTGCCCTCTGGTACGGGCTGGTCTCGTTTATCTGGCTCTGGCTGCTGCCCTACAAAACCCTGCACGAGCAGCTGGCCCAGAGCTACTTCGCCCTTGGTCGCTACCTGCTGGAAAAATCCCGCTTCTTCCCGGCGGACGAGCACGGCGCCCAGGCTATTCGCCACAATCTGGCCCAGCTCAACATCAATCTGGTGAGTGCGCTGACCCTCACCAAATCGGCCCTCAACGCCCGCCTGAGCCGCCGCCATCCGGCCAGCCCCGAACTTGCCAGCCTGCTGCGCCTCTATCTGCTGGCGCTGGAAATTCACGAGCGCGCCACCTCCAGCCACTACCCCTACAGCCGACTGGAAGCGGAGCTCAAACAGGGCATCGTACTGGAGGGATTTCAGGAGCTGTTCCTGCAACTCTCCGAGGCGTGCCAGAGCTTGGGCTACGCCATTCTGGTGCACAAGCCCTACAGCCATAACAAGCGCATTCACTGGACACTGCAGGCCCTCGGCGATCAGCTGGAGTTTAGCAATCTCAAGCAGCACTACCCGAAAACCCTGCTGACGCCGATGAAGTTCCTGCGCCGCAATCTGGCCAGCATCAACCAGCTGCTGGGCAGCGCCGAAGTGCTGCAAAACCCCGAGCAGCCGCAGCAAGAGCTGCCCGCGCTGGCCAAGCCGCCCCGCCTGCCACTGCTGACCCAGCTCAAACAGCACCTCACCTTGCACTCCATGGTGTTTCGTCATGCGCTGCGCCTCTCCTTGGGGCTGGTGATTGGCTACGGCATATTGCAAGCCTTTGATATGGATAAGGGCTACTGGATTTTGCTCACCGTGCTGTTTGTCTGCCAGCCCAGCTACAGCGCCACCCGTCGCCGACTGGTGCAACGGATGCTCGGCACCTTCGCCGGTATTCTGGTGGGCATTCCGGTGCTCTGGCTGTTCCCCGAGCTGCACATCCAGCTGGTGGTGATGGGGCTCGCCGCCTTCCTCTTTTTCACCCAGGTGCGCAACAACTACAGCGCCGCGGTCTGCTTTATCACCCTCTACGTGCTGATGGCGTTCAACCTGCTCGATGGCATCGGCTTCGCCATTCTGGGGCCGCGGCTGCTCGATACCCTGCTCGGCTGTCTCATCTCTTACGGGCTGGTGGCCTGGCTGTGGCCGGACTGGCAGTACAAGCGGCTGCCGACCCTGATCGCCAATTCACTTTCGGCCAACGCCCGCTACCTCTCGGCGGTGCTGGCGAGCCTCACCCAGCAGCGGGACGAGTCCATCGACTATCGGGTAGCGCGCAAGAGCGCCCATCTGGCAGACAGCGAGCTGGCGACCGCCTGGCAGAGCATGCTGGTGGAGCCGCAAAAGCGCCGCCGCTTCCTCGATCTCTGCTTTACCCTCACCTGGCGCAACCACGCCCTGCTCTCCTACATCTCGGCGCTGGGGGCCCATCGCGACAAGCTGGAGGCCGTCAACGGGCTGGATGAGATGCGCCACCATATCTGCCACACCCTGGAGCAGGCGGCCGGTCATCTGGCGGGCACCCCCTCCAGCTCCATCGGCAGCAAGAACCTGCTACTCACCACGGATGGCGATATCGAGTGCAGCGAGGAGCAGCTGATGCTGACCCAGCAGCTCAACCTGATCAGCGAGCTGGCGGATCAGTTGCTGCATCTGGCCAACGAGAGCCGGTTGCTCACCGGGGATCAAGGCGCTACCATGCCCGCCCAATCCTGATAGCCCCATTAGCGAGGAGCCCCATGTCTGCGTCCGAACAACATCAGCTGGAATTCAACGGCCAACTCATAAAGACCGATGCCAAGGGCTACCTGCTCAACAGCAGCGACTGGAGCGAGGAGCTGGCGCTGGTGCTGGCTGCGCAGGAGGGGATCGAGCTGGAGGAGCCGCACTGGGAAGTGGTGCGCTTTGTGCGCGCGTTCTATCTGGAGTTCAACACCTCCCCCGCCATCCGCGCGCTGGTCAAGGCGATGGAAAAACAGTACGGCCCCGAGAAGGGCAACAGCCGCTACCTCTACAAGCTGTTCCCGGAAGGACCCGCCAAGCAGGCGACCAAGATTGGTGGCCTGCCCAAGCCGGTGAAGTGCATCTGATCCCATGCATCTCATCCCATAACAACGGGGGGCCGCAACTGCGACCCCCCGTTGTGTTTGGTGCGCTATCTTCGCGCACCGTCCATTCATATACCTCGCACTGACTCGGCCAGCCTTATCCCCGCTTGTCAACCAGCGCTACCAGCTGCTCCGCCAGCCGGTGACCGTGCAGGTAGGAGGCGATCAGCTCGCTATCTGCCTTGCCGATTGCAATCTGCTGATACCAGTGCTCCAGCATGGCGGCAAAGCCGCGCTGGGCCAGCACCGGCTGCCAGTCGTTGGGGCTAAGCATCTGCGCCTGCTTGTCGCGGGCGATGATGCCGCGGGTGCAGTTCTCAAGGTGCAGGGAGAGATTGTCGCCGTAGGCATCGATGCGCTCCTCGGTGATCCCGGCGCTGCGGTTCATGCTGCCGCCGATGGCGCGATCGCCGCTCTGCCAGCTGACGCTTACCCCGGCCAGCAGACTCTTGTCTTGCGCACAGGGGCGCAATACCGCATGGAAGTCGCCGTCCGGCACGCCACCATAGAAGCAGAGGCTGTCGAGCACATGGATAAAGTCGTCGAACATAAAATCCCGCGCCTTGCCCGGCAGGGCGAAGCGGTGTTTCTGCCAGTTCAGCTCGGTCAGCGGCTGGGCGCGCGCCTCGGCCATGGCGGGCAGATAGCGGCGGTTAAAGCCGGTAAAGAGGGCGCAATCTTGCGCGATAGCGAGGTTGGCCAGCGCCTCGGCCTCGGCCAGATTGTCGCACAGGGGCTTGTCGACAAAGGTGGGGATCCCTGCGCGCAGGCACAGCTCTGCCAGCTCGCGGTGCACGGCGGTGGCGGCGTGGATCATCACTGCGTCGGGGCGGCTGGCCAGCATGGCCGCCACATCGGTAAAGCACTCGGCGACCCGATACTGGCGAGCCAGCTGCTCCAGCACCGATGGATTGCGGGTGCAGAGCAGCGGGGTGACCCGCTCATCGCTGGCAAGCAGCGGCAGATAGGCTTTTTGGGCGATATCCCCCAGACCAATCATGGCAATGCGCATCTCAACTCCTTTTCACTCGATAACGGGATCAGTGGATAACCGGATAACTGCCCGCACCATCGCAGGATTTGTCTCGCAGATCCAGCCTGCCGTTAGCGCGCTGGCTGGTAACGGCTTGTCTCTGGCAAATTGGTGGCAAATTGGGTGGCAAATTGTGGCAAATTGGTGGCAAATTGGGACACCCACCTTTTGGAACAACCCACTATAGGGCCGCTGCAGGCACCATAAGGGTCTATACATCCGAACTGATGCCTACAAAAGTTGGCTAGTGAGAGAGCTTTTCAGGTTTAGAAAGCAACCGCCCCTGCACAGCCATTTACTGGGCTATGTGCAATACCCGGAGCTATCGGCAGGGTGGACGCGAAGCAATCAAAGCCGTGGTTGATGGCAGCGCTGCTGGCCACAGTGGCGGGCAAACTGCTGGCATTGCTCTCTGTCTCCCACCACTCTGATCCCTTGTCGCCTGAACAGCGTCACCTGTTTCAACCAGCGAACACCTTCCAGTCCCAATCGTTCCAGAATTGGTTCAAGTTGGGCCGGAATATGACCCTGCTTGTCGGGCCGGATAGCACGGCCAGTCCAATCAACCAGCATCAGGTAGTCGGTGAAGGCATAGGTCAACTCTTCAGGCTCCCCCTGGCTGGCAAACGGCAGCAAAAGTGGTGGCAAAACCTCAGGTGCTGCAGGCTCGTCAAGGCGCTGTTTGATACTGGTGTAGTCACTCTGCTCTGGCCGATCGGTCAACGCGGCTCGTATCGGATTGAGGTCAACATACGCCATACAGGCCAACAAGGCAGATTCGGTTAGCAAAGCCTGACTCTTGAAGCGCCCCTCCCAGAAATGGCCCTTGCAACCATCTTCCTGATTGGCCTGACGGGCCAGATTTTCATTGAGTAGCCGAATAAACCAGCTGATGGAGTGAAGCCGCTCCCGCCATTGGGCCAGCAATTGCTGCACAACAGCCAGCTCAGGCTCGATCAACATCTCCCCTTGATACCAACGCCTGACCAACAGCGGCCACTGGAAAAGCGCCGCCCAGCGCTCAGCCACTTCCCGCTCACTCCAGTTGGCTGCGGTATCGGGCTCCACCTTGAGCACCAGATGATAGTGATTGCTCATCACCGCATAAGCACAAATGCCGATAGCAAACAGCCGCGATAGTTGCCCCAACTTGTCGACCACCCACTGACGCCGATGCTCGTAACTCTGGCCGGAGTGGGAATCCTCTCCGCACAGGAAGGCTCGCCGCACACAGCGGCTGACCACGTGGTAGTAATGCGTATCCTGCAAACTGATTTGACGTGAACGGGCAATGGTCATGGCGCATCCCTCAACGGTGACCTCTCAAGTCAAGACCAGCACTACGCCGCTGTCAAAAAGGTGGGTGTCCCAGATTACCCCAGAGCAAGAAGAGTTTGATAGCGGTCATAAAACGAGACGTTTCTGATAGTTACGTCACGTTAAGGCTCGCTTCAGCAGTTTCGTTTGGCTTACCATATCCGTCCAGAACCTGTTGAGCTGCGATGGGTTGCTGCCCTCGTTGGTCAATGAAGCATTTTGGAAGCTGTAATCCACGGGCGGCAGCGTAAGATTTGCTCAGAAAGGTGGGTGTCCCAGATTTCTCTTTCTGATAGTTACGTCACGTTAAGGCTCGCTTCAGCAGTTTCGTTTGGCTTACCATGGCCAGTCAGAACCTGTTGAACTGCGATGGGTTGCTACCAGCGCGGGTCAAGGGAGCATATTGGAAGCTGTAATCCACGGGCGGTAGCGTTAGATTTAGTGGTCTTACGCCTCACACAGAAAGGTGAGCGTCCCAGATTTCCACTTCTCCTTGCTCAAAAAAGTGGATGTCCCAGATTTTTGTAATACAACAGATAAGATTAGATATTTAAAAAGTACACTTTTTGCCATTTGAAAGATACCAAATATTTTAAATTAAATTTAATCTGCACAAGGCTTATTATGTTAGAGAAAATAACCTTAGAAAATTACAAGAATTTTAGCAAGCTGGAGTTAAATGAATTAAAAAGAGTAAACTTCATTGCTGGACAAAATAATATAGGAAAGACCTCAATTCTGGAATCCATTTTTCTTTTCTATGATAGAGGTGCACCAGATGTTTTTTTCAAACTTATTGCACTGAGAGGTATCCCTGCTTTTGAGCTAACCCCTAATAATTTATGGATTCCATATTTTAATAACCTTGATACATCGAAGGTAATGCGTATTGAAGTCAATGACTCAGGCCATATAAGCGAAGCAATATATAAGCATATTAAAAGCAATACTCAATCTTTATCTATCGATAATTACAGCGCACCTAATTACAATAATGTCAGCTGGGGTAATATTCAAACATCGCAAAATAAAAACAACCTGTCTGACACCCTTTCATGTAGTTACAAAGAGAAAAAACCATCTTTTCAATCACTCGGAGAAGCACAATTTTCCATCGATGGCGGTCAGCTTAATTTAAATTTTAATGATTTTAAAAACCCAAATAAACGTGTGACATTTGTACTCTCATCAAGTAAAGGGGCAGGCCAAGCTGATGCAGAGAGAATTGGTAAAATTGATATAGAACAAGGTCTTGATAAAATAATAGGATATTTGAAAATTATAGACTCATCTATAAAATCGCTATCAATAGTCATGCAAGGGCAGCAACCAATAATATATTGTGACACTGGGCTTCAAAGAAAAGTTCCGTTGTCATTTATGGGGGAAGGCGTATCAAAACTCCTATCTATAATAGCAGCAATATTAACCACGCAATCAGGTATTGTATGTATTGATGAAATTGAAAATGGGATTCATTATTCACTATTTCCCGATGTAATGAAGACTATTGTTGAGGCTGCAAAAGAAAATAACTGCCAAGTTTTTATCACTACTCATAGTAATGATGTGTTGAAAGGCCTACATATTGCTAGTAAAGAAGATTCATCCGTTGAAAAAAACATCTCGTTTTATCGCATAGATAAGAAAAATAACAAGATTATGCCAAAGCATTATACAAGCTCAATGCTCTTCAGTGCAATTGATAGAGATTGGGAGGTAAGATAATATGATTACCTCAGACAAAATAATCCTTGTTGAAGGAAAGGATGAAATAGGTTTCTTTACTGCACTATGTGAAAAGGAAGAGCTTCAAGAATATCAAATAATTGAAGTGGGTGGTGTAGATAAATTTAAAGACGAGCTACCAGTTATAATTAATGATAGAAATTTTGATGAAGTAACATCTATCGCAATAATCCGAGATGCTGATAGCAGCATTAAAGCTGCACTGCAGAGCATCAAAGCAATTTTAGAAAAAAATGGATTATCTGCACCAGATAGTCATTCTTCTATCAAAGCAGTTGAAAATAGAAAGGTTGGCTTGTTTATTATGCCCGGGAATAGAGATGAAGGGATGCTGGAAAATTTAGTCCTTGATAGCGTATCTAACAACCCAGTAAAAATTCAAGCCGACCTGTACATAGAAAATTTGAAAAACACTCTACCTCCAGAGGTATTTCCACAAAATGAACACAAAGCTAGATTACACGCTTATTTATCAGGAATGAAAAAATTTGTTCCTAGTTTAGGGTTAGCTACACAAAAAGGTTATTTTGACCTTGATTCAGAACATTTCAATGAACTAAAAAAGTTTTTGAATGATTTGAAGTAGCCGCAATTTACCTGTCAAATGAATAACTTAAAAATAAAAAGGCGACCATCCGGTCGCCTTTTTATTTCTATCACTTTGCTAATCAGCAAATATCACCGTGCCGGTCGCTTGGCACCATTGCCTTTGGCCGCAGGCTTGCCGCCCTGAGCGGCGGGTTTGGCGCCCGGCTTGGCAGAGCCTGCACGGGTCGGCGCCTTGCCCTTATGGGCTGGTTTACCAGTCGGTTTGCCCTTGCCTTCACCCTGTGCAGCCGGTTTGCCATTACCCGCGCCTTTCTGCAGCTGGGAACCCACCGGTTTGCCGCCCGTTGCCTTGTTGCCTGCACCATTACCACCATTGCCACGCTGATGAGCAATGTTGCTATGGCGAGTCAGGGCCGGTTTCAACCCCTTGCCGCTGGCGGCGCGCTCGTTGCGACCTTCCGCCGGTACCAGACAGCCGGGGCCGTTACCAATCAGGTGGCCCTTGCCCATGGCGAGCAGGGCTTCGCGGATCATCGGCCAGCCAGCGGGATCGTGGTAGCGCAGCAGCGCCTTGTGCAGGCGTCGACGGCGCTCGCCCTTGGCGACAAACACATCGCCACCGGTGCGGCTCACCTTGTTTAACGGGTTTTTCTCCGTGTAATACATGGTGGTGGCGTTGGCGAGCGGCGACGGATAGAAGTTCTGCACCTGATCGAGCTTGAAGCGGTTCTCTTTGACCCAGAGCGCCAGATTGATCATGTCTTCATCGGTGGTGCCCGGGTGGGCAGAGATGAAGTAGGGGATCAGGTACTGCTGCTTGCCCGCCTCTTTGGAGTATTTGTCGAACAGCTCCTTGAACTGGTAGTAGCTGCCCATGCCCGGCTTCATCATCTTGGAGAGCGGCCCCTCCTCGGTATGTTCCGGCGCGATCTTGAGGTAGCCGCCGACGTGGTACTTGGCCAGCTCCTTGATATAGCGGGGATCTTCGACCGCGATGTCGTAACGCACGCCGGAGGCGATGAGGATCTTCTTGATCCCCTTGAGGTCGCGCGCCTTGCGATAGAGGTTGATGGTCGGGCTGTGGTCGGTGTCCATGTGCGGGCAGATGGTGGGCCAGACACAGGAGGCACGACGGCAGGTCTGCTCGGCCTTGGGGCTCTTGCAGCGCAGCTTGTACATGTTGGCGGTGGGGCCACCGAGATCCGAGATGACGCCGGTAAAGCCCGGCACCTTGTCGCGGATATCTTCGATCTCTTTCAAGATCGACTCTTCCGAGCGGCTCTGGATGATGCGCCCTTCGTGCTCGGTGATGGAGCAGAAGGAGCAGCCGCCAAAACAGCCGCGCATGATGTTGACCGAGGTCTTGATCATCTCGAAGGCGGGGATCTTCTCGTTGCCATAGGCCGGGTGCGGCACTCGCTGGTAGGGCAGGCCGAATACGCCGTCCATCTCGTCGGTTTCGAGCGGGAAGGCAGGCGGGTTGACCCAGACGATGCGATCGCCGTGAGCTTGCGACAGGGCGCGGGCACAGCCGGGGTTGGTCTCGTGGTGCAGAATGCGCGAGGCGTGGGCGTAGAGCACCTTGTCCTCTTTCACCCGCTCGAACGCCGGCAGCTTCACATAGGTTTTTTCCCACGGCTTGGGCTTGGGCGGCTGCACCAGCACCGGTTGGGCCTCCTGCGCGGCAGGAGCCGCTTCAGTGGCGTCATCCGAGCATGGGGCCCCTTCCATATAGGGGTTCATGATGGGATCGATGCGGCCAATCTGGTCGAGCTTGCTCGAATCCACCCCTTTCCAGCCCGGCAGCGGCTCCTTGCGGATCACGGCAGTGCCGCGAATATCCTGCATGGTGTCGATGGTCTCCCCCGCTGCGATGCGGTGAGCCACCTCCACCAGCGGCCGCTCGGCGTTGCCGTAGATGAGGATATCGGCCTTGGCATCGAGCAGGATGGAGCGGCGGATAGTCTCGGACCAGTAGTCGTAGTGGGCGATGCGGCGCAGGGACGCCTCGATGCCGCCAATCAGCACCGGCACCTCTTTGAACGCCTCTTTGCAGCGCTGGGTATAGACCAGGGTGGCGCGATCCGGTCGCTTGCCCCCCACATCCCCCGGGGTGTAGGCGTCGTCGTGGCGCAGCTTTTTATCGGAGGTGTAACGGTTGATCATGGAGTCCATGTTGCCCGCGGTCACCCCGAAGAAGAGGTTCGGTTTGCCAAGGCGCATAAAGTCATCCTTCGATGACCAGTCCGGCTGGGCGATGATGCCGACCCGAAAGCCCTGGGATTCCAGCATGCGGCCGATGACCGCCATGCCGAAGCTCGGGTGATCCACGTAGGCATCCCCCGTCACCAGAATGACGTCGCAGCTGTCCCAACCGAGCTTGTCCATCTCTTTGCGGGACATGGGCAGGAAGGGCGCCGTGCCGTAGCACTCGGCCCAATAGCGGGGATAGGAGAAAAGGTTGGGTACCGGCTGCATTTTGAACACCTGGAAAAATTCGGGTCGCGCATTATACCGGTTGCGGCCAAGGGGAGCGATGGCTTTTTGTCCCTATAGATCCCGAGGAATAGGCCGCCGCCAGCAATAGCAAGGGCGCCCGCAGGCGCCCTTGTAATGAGGGAGGCTGATAACTGGCCCCCGCTTGGGTTCAAGTCAGGATTGAGGTCAGAGCACCGGAGGGTGCGACTCCCCTGCCCCCTTGGCAGCCAGCGCTTCGTCTACCTGCTGATCCCGCGCCCCTGTCATTCCAGCGTGGCGCGCCAGCAGATGGTAGATGGCGGGCACTACCAGCAGGGTAACCAGGGTTGCCAACGACAGCCCGAAGAAGACCACTGTCCCCACCGCCATCCGGCTCTCGTAGCCCGCCCCCATGGAGAGCATCAGCGGCACCGCGCCGATAATGGCAGTGAGGGAGGTCATCAGGATGGGGCGCAGACGGCGCACCGAGCCTGCGATGATCGCCTCCTCGAACCCTTCCCCGCGCTGACGCAGCTGGTTGATGAACTCGACGATCAGGATGCCGTTCTTGGTCACCATGCCGATCAGCATGATCATCCCGATCTGGCTGTAGATGCTCATCTCCTGCCCCGTCAACCAGAGGCCGAGCAGACCACCAAAGAGGCCGAGCGGCACCGTCACCATCACCACCGCCGGGGTCAGGGTGCTCTCGAACTGGGCCACCAGCACCAGATAGACCACCAGCAGGGCGAGGCCAAACACCAGCACCATCTCCCCCTGATTGTCGCGGTAATCCTTGGAATCACCGGCGTAATCCACCGTCATGCCGGTGGGCAGGTTGGCGTTGGCCCAGCCATCGAGGAAATCGAGGGCCTCCCCCAGGGTGTGATCGGGATGCACATCCGCCGTCAGGGTGATCGCCTTCTGGCGCTGGTAGTGGTTGAGGCGGTTGGCAGTCGCCACCTGTTTGACGGTGGCCAGGGTCGAGAGACTGACCATCTCGCCGTTGGCCGCTTTCAGGTAGATGCGGCCAAGATCCGAGATGCCGTTGAACTCGGTCTGGTTGCCACGCAGGTAGACGTCATACTCCTCGCCCCTGTCCACATAGGTGGTCTTGCTCGCCCCGCCCAGCAGGGTCTGCAAGCTGTTGGCCACGGTGGAGACCGGAATGCCGAGCTGGCTGGCGCTGTCGCGATTGATGGTCACCTGCAGCTCGGGGGTCTTCTCGGCGTAGTCGAGATCCGGGCTCAGCATCAGGCCGCTACCCTGCGCCGCCTGTTGTAGCGCCAACCCTTGCTGGTAGAGCTCGGCATAGTCGTTGCCCTGCAGCACGAACTGCACCGCAGCGGTGGAGCCGCCACGGAAACCGGGCTGGAAGGTGCGGATCATCACATCGGGAATGCCGGAGAGCTTGGCGCCGAGCGAGCGGGAGAACTCGGTGGCGGTGACGTCGCGATCAGCCCAGTCGGTGAGCTGGATGATCACCATACCGGTCTGATCGCCGCCACGGCCAAAGGCGGGGGTACTGAAGCTGAGCGCCTGCACCACCCCTTTGCCCAGCATCGGCATGATGGCGGACTCCACCTGCTGCATGTTGCGCTTCATCCGCTCGATGCTGGTCCCCTCTGCCCCCTTGACGAAGACATAGATGACGCCGCGATCCTCGGTCGGGGTAAGGCTGGTCGGCAGCTGGGTAAAGAGGGCACCGATACCGCCCAGACAGAGCAGCAGCACCAGCGGCGTCCAGCGGGAGCGACGCAGCACCCACGCCAGCAGGTGGCGATAGTGCCCCTCCAGCCAGCCGAGCCCGCGATCGAGCCCGGCAGTGAGCCGGTTCGGTTTATCGAGCGGGCGCATCAACCAGGAACCCATGGCCGGGGTCAGGGTCAGCGCCACCAGCGAGGAGCAGAGCACCGCGAGCGAGAGCAATATCGCAAACTCGGTAAAGAGCCGCCCCACCATGCCATCCATAAAGGCGATGGGGACAAACACCATCACCAGCACGGCAGTGGTGGCGATGACCGCAAAGCCCACCTCGCGGGTGCCGTGCCATGCCGCCAGCAGCGGCGGCTCACCCCGCCGCAGATGGTGGTGGATGTTCTCCACCACCACGATGGCGTCATCCACCACCAGACCGATGGCGAGAATAAGCGCCAGCAAGGTAATGAGGTTGATGGAAAAACCGAAATACCAGGCGCCGATAAAGGCGGAGATGAGCGACACCGGCACCGTAATGGCCGGAATGAGTGTGGTGCGCCCCTGCCCGAGGAACAGATAGAGCACCGCCACCACCAGCACGGCGCAGATGGCCAGGGTCTCGTACACCTCGTCGATGGCCTGCTTGATAAAGATGGTGGAGTCGTAATCCACCTCGAGCTTGGCCCCCTCCGGCAGGAAGCGCTGCATCTCGCCAAGTTTCTTCTCGATCCCCTGCGCTACAGCCAGCGGGTTGGCAGTGGACTGGGCGACGATGCCGATACCCAGACTCTCTTTGCCGTTGCGCTGATAGGCGCTGTCTTCGTTCTTGGCCCCCACCTCCACGTCGGCGATATCGGCCAGATAGACGCTCTGGCCGTTGGCGGCGGTGGTGACTTGCAGTTGCTGGAAATCTTCCGCTGTGTGGTAGAGACGGGCGATCTGCACCGCCATGGTCATGGAGTTGTTGCGGATCTCGCCCCCCGGCAGCTCGATGTTCTCCCGCTTGAGGGCCTCTTCCACATCGCTCACCGTGATGCCACGGGCCGCCATGTCGGCAGGACGCAGCCGCACATACATCACCTGGGTCAGATCGCCGGAGAGCGCCACTTCGCTCACGCCGTCTACCAGACTCAGGGGGTCGACCAGCACGCGGTTGGCGTAGTCGGTCATGGCGGTGCGATCCATCTGGCTGCTGCTGAAGTTGAGCCAGATCGCCACATCGCCGTTACCGCTGTCCTTGGTCACCAGCGGCTCGTCCACATCATCGGGCAGCCGTGGCCGCGCGCGCGAGATAGCATCGCGCACATCGGAGATCCCCTCCACCATGTTCCAGCCGAGCTTGAACTCGACGGTGATCATCGAGCGCCCCTTGCGAGTCATGGAGTTGATGTTCTTGATGCCGCTGATGCCGGAGAGCTGATCCTCGATGGGCTTGGTGACCTGACTCTCCATCACCGAAGGAGCCGCCCCCTCATAGGTGGTGCTGATGGAAACCGACGGGATCTGCACGTCCGGCATCTCCCGCACCGTCAATTTGCTGAAGGCGACCAGACCGAACACGGTGAGCAGGGCGCTGAGCACCACCGCCACCAGCGGGCGGCGAACTGAGATATCGGAGAGCCACATCAGCCGTTCACCTCGGCCAGATCTCGCACCTGCACGCCATCACGCAGATTGACCAGCCCCTCGACCACGATGCGGTCGCCGACCTTCAGCCCCTCGGTGACCCAGACGGTCTCCCCTTCGGTCTCGCCGAGCACCACAGGCACCCGCTTGACCCGGCCATCGGCCTCAAGACGGTAAACAAAGCGCTGCTCACCGGCGTACTCCACCGACTGGGCGGGGATCAGGGTGAGCTGCTGGGCGGGCAGCGCCAGCTCCACATTGAGCAGCATGCCCGGGCGCAACTGGCCGTTGCCATTGGGGATCATCACCCGCGCCTTGATGTTCTGGGTATCGTTGGAGACGCGGCTGTCGAGGGTGGTCAGGGTGCCGTTGAATTGCTGATCCGGCCAGGCGGTACTGGTGGCGGTGACCGCCATGCCCGGGCGCAGCAGGGAGAGGTAACGCTCCGGCACCGCCAGATCGAGGCGCAGTTTGTCGAGTTCATCCAGATGCAGCAAGGTATCGCCGCTGTTGACCAGTGCCCCTTCGCTCAAGTCAATCAGGCTCACGGTACCGGCAAAGGGTGCCTGCAAGGTACGCAGGGAGAGCTCGTAACGGGCGGCATCGAGGCGCGCCTGCACCTGGGCCACGGTGGCCTCCTGCCCCTCCAGCTCGGATTGGGTCACGGCGCCACGGGCCACCAACTTGCGCATATCCCCCAGCTTGCGGTTCTCGTCACGCAGACTGGCGCTCTGCTCGGCCAGCTCCGCCTGCTGCTTGCCCGCATCCAGCGCGATCAGGGTCTCCCCCTTCGTCACGCTCTGACCAGATTGCACCGCAATCTTGACGATGCGGCCGGTCACTTCGGGGCTGATGATGACGGAGCGATTGGCCGCCAGCTTGCCCACCAGCTTGAGGGTCGGCTCAGCCAGACTCTGCTTGACGGTTTGGGTGCGGATATTGACCTGTCTGGCCTGTGCTTTGGCGGCGGGTTCGCTGTGACGCAGCGCCCAGACGCCGGCAACCACGATTAGAAGAAGGCCCAAGCCGAGCCAGATACGCATTTTCATCGAACGATCCATGAAGAGTGAGAAAGAAAAACCAGATTGGGGCCATTTTAGCCCCAGACTATGCCGTGACTATGTATAAATGTGACAAAACGTAACAGGAAGGGGGCAAGATCACTCCATTGGGCATGGTTCGATTCTTTTCCCACCCTCTTCGCTTACACTCACGACACTCTCTTTTCCATGCCCGATCGTTGCCTATGCCCAATGTGTCAGCCACCCCTTTTCTCACCCGCCTGACCTGGCTGCTGTTTGCTCTGGTCATCCTGCTGGTTGGCCTGACCCTGCGGCAAAGCCTGAAACAGATAGAACGCCTCTACCAGAGCGATACCCTCAACAGCGCCATCTACCTGCGGGATCAGTTCAAGCAGATTGAGGTCTTTCTGGAGGCGATGCGCGGTCAGGCCGAGGAGCGGCTGCGCAGCGACCCCCAATCGGTGCTAACCCGCCAGCTCTACCGCCATATTCAGCAGTTGCCGGAGCTGGGGCTGGCCCTCGACCAACTGCCCGCCAACCTGCCTGCAGGACTAGCGGGCAACCTTACCGGCGCGGGCCCGTTGCCACCAGCGGGCAGCGAGCGGGAGGCGCGCATTCATCTGGCCCTGAGCCTCTCCCCCTTGCTAGCCACCGCCAGCCAGCGCCTTGGCAACGAGATCGCCTGGGTCTACTTCACCGGCATCGACAACTTTATCTACCTCTACCCCTGGCAACCCTCCAGCCGGTTTCGCTTCTACCCCTCCATCTACCGGAAGAGCTTCTGGCAAGATGCGCTGGCGGCCACCAACCCGGACAAGAAGACAGTCCTCTCGCGCCCTTACGATGACTTTATCGGGCTCGGCCCCATGGTCACCATGTCCCAACCCCTCTATAAGGACGGCACACTGGTGGGGATGATCAGCATGGATGTGCTGCTCGCCCGCCTGCAGCAACAACTCGACAAACTGACCCCGGCACTGGGGGAGTATCTGCTGCTCAATCAGTACCATCAGGTGCTGGCCAGCAGTGCACAGCAGCCCGTGCTGCCGCAAAATCCCGAGCCAACCGGCGAATATCAATGGCGACAAGGGGCATGGCAGCTGACCATGGCAATCCACGATACCCCCTTGCGACTGGTGCACAGCGTCACCCTGCTGCCACTGGTGTGGGCCATGCTCTGCCAGTCCGCCCCGACCCTGCTCGCCATCCTCTTTATGCTGCTGGCGGTACTCTCCAACCTGAGGTCCCACCGTCTCAATCAGCGGCTCAACTACCTCTCCTGTCACGATGCCCTCACCGGCGCCTTCAATCGCCACTATCTGGAGCGCCTGGAGCAGGGGGGCGAGCTGGCGCGACTGCAGGCCGGGATCCTGATGTTCGATGCGGATCATTTCAAACGGGTCAACGACACCTTCGGCCATGCCGTTGGCGATATGGTGCTGATCCGGCTGGTGCAGCTCTGCCAGCAGCAGCTCGGCCCGTCGGACAAATTGATCCGCTGGGGTGGCGAGGAGTTTCTGCTGCTGATAGGCCACAGTGATGCCTCCCGCCTCGGCGAGCTGGCAGAGCAAATCCGACTCGCCGTAGCCGATCATCACTGGGCCGCCATCGAGCCCGATCTGGTGGTCACCATCAGCCTCGGCTATCACCCCTACGAGGCGGGTATCCCGCTCCATGAAGCGGTGCGCCGTGCCGATGTGGCGCTCTATCAGGCCAAAGCCAACGGGCGCAACCGCAGCGAAAGATGGCAGGGTGACGCATCCTGACTTGCGGAGTAAGCTGGTCGCTCCAACCCCTTTTTGGAGGAACGTCGTGCCACGTAAACCCCGTGTAGGGCTCGCTCTCGGGAGCGGTGCCGCCAGAGGATGGGCCCATATCGGCGTCATCCGCGCCCTTGAACGACTGGGCATCAAGCCCGACCTCATCGCAGGCTGCTCCATCGGCAGCTTTGTTGGCGCCGCCTATGCCGCCGGTGAGCTGGACCGGCTGGAGTCATGGGTGCGCGGCTTTACCCGCCTGCAGGTGGTCAGCCTGCTCGATCCGGCCCTCTCCGGCGGTCTGTTTCGTGGCGAGAAGGTGTTTGGCCTCGCCGCCAACCACCTAGGCAATCCAGAGCTAGAGAGCCTGCCCATCCCCTTCGCCTGTGTCGCTACCGAACTCGATACCGGCCGCGAGATCTGGCTGCAACAGGGGCCGCTGCGCCAGTCGGTACGCGCCTCCTGTGGCATGCCGGGGATCCTCACGCCGACCCGGGTCAACGACCGCTGGCTGGTCGATGGCGCCGTGGTCAATCCGGTACCCATCTCGCTGGCCCGCGCCATGGGGGCCGAGGTGGTGATCGCCGTCAACCTCAACACCGACATGCACCAGCCCTGGACCGACGAGCCGGATCAACCTGGCAGCATGGGCCTGCTCAGTCAGTGGCTCAATCGCGGTGAATCCGCGCCAGCCACCCCGGGTCTGTGGAGCGTGATGAGTGGCTCCATCAACATCATGCAGGAGCGCATTACCCGCGCCCGGATGGCCGGTGACCCGCCGGAGATCCAGCTCTGCCCGCGCCTTGGCAGCTTCTCTATCATGGATTTTCATCGCGCCAGCGACGCCATCAACGAGGGGGAAGCCTGCGTCGAGCGCAACCTCGACCAACTCAAGGATGAACTGTCTCGTCTTGGCTTGTTGTAACTCCGCCCTCGTTGCCAACATCAACAAAAAGAGCGCCTTGCGGCGCTCTTTTGCTATGGCAAAACCCTCGGCTTAGAACAGCCCCAGCCCCTTGAGCATCACGATCAGGATCAGCAGCGGTGAGACATAGCGGATGATGAAGAACAGTGGCTTGAGAATGGGCAGAACCAGCTCACCGCCATTGGTCAGGGCATCGCGCATCTTCTCCTCGCCCCATACCCAGCCCACAAACAGGCAGAGGAAGATACCGCCGAGCGGCATCAGGATGTTGGAGGAGAGGTAGTCGAACAGATCGAAGAAGGTCTTGCCCGCAATCTGCACATCCGCCATGGCGCTGTTGGAGAGCGCACAGGTGGAACCCACCGCACCCAGCACCAGCAGGTTGATCAGGGTCGCCTTGGGGCGGCTCATCTTGAAGCGCTCGGAGAGCACCGAGACCGGCACTTCCAGAATGGAGAGCATGGCGCCGGTGGCCGCGATAGCCGACAGCACGAAGAAGAGCACCATGAAAACATGGCCAAACGGGATGCTGGCAAACACTGCCGGAATGGTGATGAACAGCAGCGACGGGCCGGCGGTCGGCTCGAACCCGAAAGCAAACACCGCCGGGAAGATGGCGATACCGGCCAGCATGGAGACGAACAGGTCGGCGCACATCACCCGGAATGCGGTGAGCGGAATGTTCTGGTCATCACGGAAGTAGCTGCCGTAGGTCATCATGCAGCCCATGCCGATGGAGAGTTTGAAGAAGGCCAGCCCCATGGCGGTGAGCACCACGGCCCCGGTGATCTTGGAGAAATCTGGCGAGAAGAGGAAGGAGAGACCTTCGCTCGCGTCAGGCAACGTCAGACTGCGGATACCGATCACCAGCAACAGGATAAAGAGCACCGGCATCAGCTTCTTGGTGACCGCTTCGATCCCCTTGGAGACCCCCATCAGCAGGATGCCGCCCATCAGGGCCAGCACCAGCCACTGCCACAGCAGGCTCTGTAGCGGGTTGCTGATCAGCGCGCCAAATGCCGCACCGGTCACCTCGGGATCGGTGGAGAGAATGGAGCCGTCGATCGCCTTGAAGATGTAGGCAAACACCCAGGCCGCCACTTCCGAGTAAAAGGACATGATCAGGAAGGCCGCCAGCACCCCCATCACCGCAATCAGCCACCAGGGTTGCCCTTTCGGAGCGAGATTGCTCAGGGTGGTGACCGCATCGGTTTTGCTTTTGCGGCCCAGCATGATCTCGGAAATCATCACCGGCAAACCGACCAGCAGGGTGGCGATCACATAGACCAGCAGAAAGCCGGCACCACCGTTTTCACCGGTCAGGTAGGGGAATTTCCAGATATTGCCGAGGCCGACGGCTGAACCAAGGGTGGCGGCAAGGACGCCGAACTTACTGGTAAAGCCGTCGCGGGCCTTGGGGGAGGTTTGACTCATGCTTGTCTCACTTATTTCGCATCATGCGAGATGAACCGGATTTTGAGGGTCGGAATTTTCTGAGGTTTATGGTGGTTTGCCAAGATGTTTTGAGCAAAAGCCCTATATAGAGCACAGATAAGAAAAAAGCGGCAACCAGGGCTCTGATTTGCAGGCAAAAAAATACCGCCCGAAGGCGGCATTTCTATTCACATCGATGATCACACCTTGGCGAGATCATCCGGTCCAATCTGACCGATTTCGGCGACTTTTTTGTCTGCCAGCAGCCAGAGGGTGAACTTGTGCAGATCCGGGTGGTGCGCCAGGGCAACCAGGAAGGCGCCCCCGACTTCACGGTAACCCAGCTCGTAGTTTTTCAGTGTGGTGGGAGGAACACCGAGCAAATCTGCAAACTTCGGACGGCTCAAACCGACCGCTTCACGGATCTGACGGATCTTCTTGCCAACAGTGACGATATTTGAATTCATAATGTTCCATACTCCGTTCGGCGGATTTACTCCGCCTTTATTTTTCGCGACGACTCGTAGTCAAGTGTATCAGTTTTGTACGGACTCGTTATGGTCGAGCCTCTATCTTTATGAGCGCCTTTCGGCGACAACCCTTACTTTCATCGGGGATGGTAATCGCTCAGCCGTCTCAGGTAAACAGTCTCGAAAAGAAACCTTTATTGTTGCCGCCAGAATAACTCGTATAATTCGCCCGCTACCCAATAAGAGGAATAAGTATGGCGTTTCCCGGCATTATCTCTCGCCTGCACCCCGTTTCCAGCCCTGCAGAACTGGCACAACAGCGCCTGCAAGGTGAACAATATCGCGCCGAAGCATTCTGGCTTCCGGCATCGATGCACAGCCATGCCAGCGAGATCCTGGCCGCCCTGCCGGAGAGCTGCAGCCTGTTTCTTGAACAGGAAGCCGCGGGCCTGGCCCTGCGCAGCCACGACGGCACCCTGCATAACAATGAACAGCTCATCACGGTAAATGGGCAGAACATTACCCTGGCCACGACACCGGGCGATGGCGGTCTGGTACCCGAATCCGGCTTGTGCAAGATGGCTGACTGGCTGGACGCCGGACACCGCCATTTCATCTGTTCAGCTGCGGTTCAGCCTGTGGCGCGGGCCATCCTCAATATCTGGCCACTTGACCCCTATCTGGCCCGACATTTCTTGATGACATTTACCCCCCTGTTGGAGCATGCAACCGAGGCAGATTACCTCGCGGTCTTTGCCGCCAGAGCACATCCTGCCGACCCGCATTCCGACTGGGTTCAGGCCTATATGAAACTTGAAAAGAAACTGCACAGGGCCTATCTGGATCACTAATTAATCTGGATAAACAGCCATTTAACGACACGACACAATTTGCCATAAGGCTCATTTGTGAGCTTGATCATGTTTTAAAATCGGCATAGAGTGAGCCTCGTCATCGGAATGACATCAGTTGCCTGGCAGTGGTTTCTCACGCATTGCGTGCCATGCCAGCGCACTCGACACACCAGGAGAGTGTGCAACCCGGTTCTGCCGGGTCATCTGCCAGACTCGACGCCAGCCGTACGGCGGAGCCTGCAGCTTACATAAATTACAAAGTGTGAAGCACGTAAATAACGTGCGATCTCAACGAGGATTTTTTTATGATGAAAATGGCTCCTTCCATGATCGCCATCGCCATGGCTGCTCTGGGTGCTACCGCTGCTCACGCCGCTGACGACATCTACTTCGGTGCCGGTGTCGGTGCTGCTCACTTCAACGGTCTGAACAAGATCGAAAGCACCAACGTAGGTCAAGAAGATGCAGCTGCAGCCAACGCCTTCGTTGGTTACAACTTCACCGAAAACTTCGGTACCGAATTCGGTTACCAGTATGCCGGTCGTGGTAACACCGACGGCAACCGTTACGAAAACCAGGGTGCCACCCTGTCCGGTATCGCTCGTCTGCCGGTTGGCAACGACTTCTCCCTGTTCGCTGAAGGCGGCGCCTACTGGGCTCACACCGACGGTCTGGGTGTAAGCGACACTAAAGTTTCCCCGCTGGCCGGTGCCGGTGTGACTTACAAAGTAAGTGACGCGCTGGATCTGCAAGCTCGCTACCGCTACATGTGGGACGTGGCTGACCTGCACGCCGACAACGGTGACCGTTACAAGTCCAACCAGAGCGTTGCTACTCTGGAAGCGGTATACCACCCGTTCCGTACTTCCTACGTAGCTCCGGTAGCTGCTCCGGTTGTTGAAGAAGCTCCGGCTCCTGCTCCGCAAGTGGTAGAGAAGAACTTCGCCCTGAACTCAGACGTGCTGTTTGCCTTCGGCAAAGACACCCTGAAGCCGGAAGGCGTTGCAGCCCTGAACGGTCTGTATCAGCAAATCGTTGAATTCCAGCCGAAAGATGGCAACGCTGTTGTTGTTGGTTACACCGACCGTATCGGTTCCGACGCTTACAACCAGAAGCTGTCTGAAGCCCGTGCCCGTACCGTTGCCAACTTCCTGGTGAGCAAAGGTATGGCTGCCAGCAAAGTTGCCATCGAAGGTCGTGGCGAAGCCAACCCGGTTACCGGCACCAAGTGCAACGGCGTAACCGCTAAAGCTCAACTGATCTCCTGCCTGGCTCCGGATCGTCGCGTAGAAGTTCGCGTATCTGGCGTACAAGAAGTTCAGCAATAATCTGACCTCGTTCAGATAGTGCGAAAAAAAGGGATGCTGCGGCATCCCTTTTTGTTTGTTTCATTCTCGCTTGCATCCCTCAGTTCCCCCTCCCTGCGCTTGCCTGCCCCGCCCCGAAAGCATAAAGTAGTTGCGCCTGTAAGGTATTGGATAAGCACTAAAAAGCGCTTCTTGTCCGGTCTGTTGTCCATGACGCCACTGCATCATGAGAGTCCCAAGCCTTCGCTATCCACTTTGCTGGCGATTTTTCGCAGCAATAAAAACAAGTGCATTGCCCCAGGGCGGGAGCACACTTTGTTGATATTTTAACCAAAGAATAACTGAGCCCGATAGTCGTCATTCCAGCCGGCTCTT
>NZ_JAPDBM010000072.1:0-22239 GCF_027705265.1 Aeromonas sp. QDB11
ATGGAGGCGATTTCGTACAGAGCATCTTCCATCGCGCCATCGCTCAGGTTGTACCAATGCTGCATGCAGTGAATGCGCAGCATGGTTTCCAGCGGATACGGGCGCCGGCCATTACCCGCCTTGGGATAAAACGGCTCGATGACAGCGGTCATATCCTGCCACGGCAGTATCTGCTCCATGCGGGAGAGGAAAATCTCTTTTCTGGTCTGACGACGCTTACTACTGAATTCACTGTCGGCGAAGGTGAGTTGATGACTCATGATGGCCCTCGGAAATGCGGCTCCGGATGAACATTATGATCTCATATCACAGACTTGTTCGCACCTTCCCTAGGCCTAAGCGATTACCCCAGAGAGAAAATAATAGACCTTTGCGATGATTAAATGGCACTAATAACAAAGCACCTACAACTATATAAAAAACCGAAGACTTCAATACTATCCATGACTCAGACACAAAAAATACATCTTTGCAAACGATAAGGGTAACGCTGCAAAGAGAAATAATAAATATGTCCGCCAATACAATCCCCATACACTTTTAATCACTTGAATCTCCTATTACTTTCTGCAATCAAATATTTTCGAACATCTATGCACAACAGACAGCGGTAAATTTCGTTTACCGCCGTCCAATCACTCCCCCAACCTCTCCGCCAATCCGGAATAACGCTCGGTCTTTTTCCGTACCGCTTGTGCCAGCAGGGCGCGATCGCCGTAGAGATCGAGCCGCGCCTTGGCGCGGGTGATGCCGGTATAGACCAGCTCGCGAGTCAACAGTGGGCTGGGGCTGTCGGGCAGCACCAGCACGGTATGGGCAAACTCGGAGCCCTGGGATTTGTGGATGGTCATGGCATAGACCGTCTCGTGGGGCGGCAGGCGGCTGGGCAGCAGGGCCCGCAGGGTGCCATCCGGCTGCTCAAACCATACCTTGAGCCGCCCACTTTCATCGGGCAGGCAGAGCCCCATATCGCCGTTGTAGAGGCCAACGCCATGATCGTTGCGCACCACCATCACCGGGCGACCGGCATACCAGTCGCCATCGCGGGCAATCAGCCCGGCCCGAGACAGGGCCAGTTCGAGCCGCTCGTTTAGCCCCAACACCCCGAACGGGCCGTCGCGCAGGGCACAGAGGATCTGGAAGCTGTTGAATGCCTTGAACACGGCGGCGGGATCCTCCCCCGCGCGGGCCGCCTTCAGATAGCTGCCGTAACCGGCCACCCCCTGAGCAATCAGGGCGTCGTAGGCCTCCCCGGCCCAGGGGTGCAGGCTGATATCGCTAAAGCCCATGCCCCAGACTGATTCCACCGCCGTGGCATCGCCGCTGTTGCAGGCGCGCGCCAGCTGGCCGATGCCCGAATGCTGATCAAAGCGCCAGCTCTTGGCCAGCAAACAGAGGCTGTCACGCACCGGTGCTCCCGCGGGCGAGCCCTGCAAGCGGTAGCCGGTCTGGCGGGAGAGCCAATCCGCCTGCGCCGGGCTGATGCCCTGTTCGATAAAGCTGCAGATATCGCCGAGCACGGCCCCCGCCTCCACCGAGGCGAGCTGATCCTTGTCGCCGAGCAGGATCAGGCGGGCGTGGCTTGGCAGCGCATCGAGCAGGCGCGCCATCATCGGCAAGTCGACCATGGAGGCCTCATCCACCACCAGCAAGTCGAGGTGCAGCGGGTTGCCCGCGTGGTGGCGGAACTGGCTGCGCCCCGGAATGACCCCGAGCAGCCGGTGCAAGGTGCCCGCTTCGGTGGGGATCGCTTCGACCCACTCGGGGGGCAGATCGAGGGCCTGCAGGGCAGAACCGATACTCTCGGTCAGGCGCGCCGCCGCCTTGCCGGTGGGGGCCACCAGCCGGATCGCCGGAGCCTTGCCTGCTTGCAGGCCGGTCTCCACCAGAATGGCGAGCAGTTTGGCGACCGTGGTGGTCTTGCCGGTGCCGGGGCCGCCCGAGATCACCGCAAAGGGGCGCGCCGCCGCGGTGGCCGCCGCCAGTTTCTGGCCGTTGCAACAAAGCGCCTCGGGCACCAGCGTATCCAGCTTGCTCAAATCGCTCGCCGCCTGTGCGTTGGCTAGCAGCCCTTCGATGGCGGGCCAATCCACTTCATTGGGGAACACCAGATCCAGATACTTTTCGATAAAGTGGCGGGCCGAGAAGTCGGGAGCGAGGCGGGCTTTGAGCAGAGCCGCGAACACCAGCCCGTAGTCGCGGGCAAACAGCCGCGACAGGGCGGGAGCGATCTCCGGCCATTCGGCGCGCTCGCTCAGGGCGCGCAGATGGCGGGCCACCCCCAGTTCAAAATCGTGGTAACGGGTGAGATAGAGCCGCCCGTGCCACAGCCGCAGCGGCCAGCGCGGGGCGCTGCCCTCGTCCTGCTCGGTGCCAACCAAGGGACTTGCCGCAAACAGGGCGGGCCAGCGGGCAGGATCCGCCAGATCCAGCAGCAGATCCCGGCTCTGCTGGGGATCCAGCCCGAACGGGCGCAATGATCCGGCAGCGAGCATCTCCAGCGGCAGGCAAACATGACCGCGCCCCAGCTCGAAGCAGGTGAGCGCCGCCCCCAGCACCAGCTCGGGGCTGCCGCCAAGGTCGGCCACCAGCTTGGCAAATTGCAGATCCAGCTGGCGGATACGGCCAGCCAGCGCCAGTGCTTTCAACCGTTCAACCATCATTGCGCTGGCTGCGGTGCAGATCATGGTGCCGCTCATGCTTCTACCTCGTTCAATGCTTGGGATCCCGCAGCTGGCAGCTCACTGCCCTCGCGAAACAACTTATCCAGCCCCAGCACCAGTTCACGGCTCGGGCGGGTATGGAAAATGCCCCCCTGCGGCATGCCGCGCAGGAACAGATAGAAAACGCCGCCAAAGTGCTGCTCGAAGTCGTAGCCCGGCAGGCGCAAAGTGAGCAGCCGATGCAGCGCCAGCGAGTAGAGCTGGTATTGCAGGTCGTAGCGGTGCTCGGCCATCGCCCGCTCCAGCGCCGGACGACTGTAATCGGCCGGGCTCATGCCGAGGTGGTTCGATTTGTAGTCGAGCAGATACCAGCGCCCCTGCCACTCGAACACCAGGTCGATAAAGCCCTTGAGCATCCCCTGCACGGTGGCATAGCTGAGCGGCTTGTTGCCCCGGGACAGCGGGTCGTGCTGCTGGCAGAGGGCAGTCAGCGCCGGTGCCGTCACCCGCCCCATGGGCAGGAAGAACTCCAGCTCCACTTGCTTGCGCTCGGCACTCAAGTCCCGCAGCCGCACCGGCTCGCCAAAGCCGGTATCGAGCGGGGTATCGAGCACCGCCTCCACTTGCTGTTGCAACACGGGGGCCCAGCTCTCGTCGAAACCGTCTTGCACCAGCAGGGTGGCGATATGTTCTGCCAGCGGCTCGCCAGCGGCGCTCTGAAAATCGATGGTCTCGAACAGGCTGTGCAGCAGGGTGCCGGGGCGCGCCCCTTTCGGGAAGGTGAAGATGGAGGGCTGGGGCGCCTCGTCCGGTTGCTCGGAAGCCAATGCGGCCGCCTCGGTCACCACCTCATCATCGAAACCGGGGTTGGCAAGCACGCCCTTGCTGTGACCGTGCCCCTGCGCCGCCAGCCCGGAGTAGGAGCTGATCCACCAGTCCCGCTCAAGTGAGCCGCTAAAGTGGCGTACCTGCGGCTCGCCCAGCTGCTCCTCCTCTGGCGGCAGCGGGGCCGGACGGGTGAGCGAGGGCTCACCGACGGCCACCCCGGGCAGCGCCTGTGCCAGCTCGGTCAGGGCGGTCGCCAGCGTTTGCGCATCCCCCTCCTCGCCCTTTTGCAGCAGGTAGCCGATGGCGGTGTGGTGCAGGTCGGTCTTCTCCGACTTGCCCGCCCCCGCCCGCACCGGCGCCAACCCCAGCCAGGTGGCGTAAACGCCCCGGGTCAGCGCCACATAGAGCAGCCGCAAATCTTCGGCAAGGCGCTCGCGGTCGGCCTCCGCCAGGGAGCCCTCGGCGCCGGTCAGATCGAGAATGGTGCGATTGCCCGCCTCATCCGCTTCGTGATAGAGCGGGGTCTCGGCGGTTCTGTGGCTGCAGATAAAGGGCAGGAACACCAGCGGGTACTCCAGCCCCTTGGATTTGTGGATGGTGACGATCTGCACCAGTTTGCGCTCGGATTCGAGGCGCAGTACCTGCTCCGCATCCTGCCCGTTGGGGCGGCTCACCGCCTCCCCCAGCCAGCGCAGCAGGGCATATTCGCCGTCCAGCTCGCTGCTCACCTGTTGCAGCAGCTCGCCAAGATGGAGGAAGTTGGTCAGCCGCCGCTCGCCATAGGGACTCGCCAGCAGGGAAGAAGCGAGATTGCGCCGGTGTAGCAGGGCCCGCAGCATCGCCAGCACGCCGCGGCGATGCCAGATCTTGCGGTACTCCATAAACTCCTGCACCGCGCTCTCCCACGCCCGCTCGTCGCTGGCCAGCCCATCGAGCGCCCTGGCATCCAGATCAAACAAGCCGGTCGCCAGCGCCGCCCGCAGGCTGCGCTCTTCGCTCGGGTTCTGGCAGGCGTGCAAAATCAGCAGGATCTCCCGCGCCTCCACCTGTTCCAGCACGCTCTCGCGGTTCGACAGATAGACGGAGGCGATGGCGAGGCGCGCCAGCTCCTGCTGCACCAGCTTGCCCTCGGCACCGGTGCGCACCAGCACGGCGATATCCCCGGCCTTCACCGCCTTGTCACCGATCAGCGCCTTACCCTCGCGGGCCAGCGTCAGCAGACGGTGGATCTCGGCGGCGGTGGCGCGGGCCATCTTGCTCTGGTAATCCCCCCGATTGAAGGTGGGCTGGCCGCTCAGCTGCCAGCAGTGGAGCACGGGGGCGGTGGCGCCACCCAGCAGCAGCGCCTTGCTCTTGCCCTGCGCCTCCACCGGCAGGAAGGGGATATCCGCCTCGTAGATAAAGGGATCTTTCGCCCGCTCGAACAGGCCGTTGACCGCCCCCACCAGCGCACTGCTGGAGCGCCAGTTGCGCCCCAGGGTGTAGTGGGCGCTCACATTTCGCCGCGCCTGAATGTAGGTAAAGATGTCGGCGCCGCGAAAGCCGTAGATGGCCTGCTTGGGGTCACCGATCATCAACAGCGCCGTGTCTGTGTGGCCGCCGTAAAGACGATGGAAGATGCGGTACTGCTGGGGGTCGGTATCCTGAAATTCATCGATCATCGCCACCCGGTAGGTGGCGCGAATGCGCTCACAGAGCCGCTCGCCCAGGCTGGAGCCAAGCGCACCGTCGAGATCTTTCAGCAGGTCATCGAACGAGAGCTGATGAGCCTGCCGCTTGCTCGCCTGCATCCGGCTACGCACCACCTTGGCCGCTCGTTGCAGGATCAGATCCCGGATACCGGGGCGGCTCGCCAGCAGTTCATCGATTTGGCTGAACAGTGGCAGGGTCGGCACTGCGCCCCCCTTCTTGAGGTTCTCCTCCAACACCGTCTGGCCGAAGCGCTCCAGCTCCTTGGGAATGGCGTAACCACTGCTCTCGTCCTGCGCCCAGGCGGCTATCTTGGCAAGCCAGCCTTCGTAGTTCTTGCCGGTGTAGCGGCTGATCTGGCCGTCGGTCTGGCGGCGGATCTCGTCCGCCTGCGCCAGCCACTCGCTCTTCACCGCCGCGATGCGACTCATGGCCGCCTGATGGCGGGCGGCGAGGGTCTCGTCCCCCAACGCGGGGTGGATCTCCAGCTCGCTATTGTCGAGCCAGCTGCCCATCTCCCGCAGCAGGGCGGCGGGGCTCGGCCAGAGTGCGCGCACCGCGCTGGCGAGGGGCTTGTCGACCGGATAGAACTCGGCGCGCCAGTAGTCGCTCACCGCCTGCAGCCTGAGCTGGCTGTCGTCGGTAAGAAATTCGGTCTCGAAGAGGGCGCCCGACTCGAAGGCGTTTTGCTTGAGCATCCGCTGGCAGAAGCCATGGATGGTAAAGACCGCCGCCTCGTCCATCTGCCGCTCGGCAGCCAGCAGGCGACGGGCCGCCAGCTCATGATCCTCCACCTCAGCCAGCAGTTGGGCCAGCAGGGTGTCACTGCTGTGGCCGCGCATAAAGGCGAGCCGCGCCTCGTGGATGCGACCGCGGATCCGCCCGCGCAGCTCGGCGGTGGCCGCTTCGGTAAAGGTCACCACCAGAATTTCGGTCACTGACAGCGGCCGTTCGTGGGCGCTCGGCTGACCGGCATCAGCCCCCTCTTCAATCAGCGGGCCGTGGCCCAGCAGCAGGCGCAGGTAGAGACCGGCGATGGTGTAGGTCTTGCCGGTACCGGCAGAGGCTTCGATCAGTCGTTCACCATGGAGGGGAAAACGCAATGTATTGAGCGGGTTAGCCATAATTACATCATCTCCATGGTGGTCAGCAGCGGGGTCAGGTGTTCACGGGCCAGCGCCTGCAACTGCCCCAGCACCTCGTCATCGAGTTCGGGGAAGCAGCGGGCAACGTAAGGGTCTTGCCCCTCCCCATTGATCATCCAGCCGCCGTTGAAACGGGTGAGGGCCGCCTTGTCGGCCGCCTCCGGCTTGTCAGGATCCTTCTCGATCGTCTTGAGCCAATCCCAGGCGGTGTTGGGAAAAAACGGCAGCGGCCGCTTCATCCCCTGCGCCCAGCACGCCACCAGCGCCGCCAGCTTGGGCCGCGCCTCGTCAGCCGAGAGCTTGGGCAGCCGCAGACTCTGTTTGGCATCAAACAGCAGGGTGTCGCCGGGGGCGCCGCTCAATGAGAGGCAGAGGTGCTGGATCCAGCCCAGCAGCAGATCCTTGCCGTTGAAGCTGCCGGGTTTGACCACCAGCAAGCGTCCCTTCTGGGTGTCGATCCACCCTTGCAGCTGGCCCTGAGTGAGGGAGATATCGATCTCCACCGCCTGTTTTTCAGCCTCATTGGCCGCAACCCAGGGACGTAACCGATCCGCCAGCTTGCCCATTTCGGCATCCAGATCGTCCAGCAGCAGGCTGCCGAACCACCCTTGCGGCAGCAGGCCGGTGAGCTGCAACCGTTCGCGCCGCTCGGTACTATCTCCTTCCGCCAGATGGGCATCGAGCAGCAGATCTTTCAGCTGATAATGTTGCAGGCCATCCAGCTCGAACGGCTCGCTGTCCTCGATGTTGGCTTCGTTCAGCTCAAACCACACCTTGAGGCGGCGGTTAAGGAAATATTTGGTGGGCTGGCGATAGAAGCGCAGCAGCTCCGCCAGCTCCAGCCCCTGCTCCTTGCCCCATTCGGGAGGGAGCGGCAGCTCGCCGCTCTGGAAGTTGGCCGCGCCGCGCACCGGATTGAGGGCGGGCAGCCAGTCGGCGGCATAGGTAAAGAGGCGTGAACCCGGCTCCGGATAGAAGTAGTTGCGGCTGTAGGGGGTGAGCGGGTGCGCCACCATCAGGTGGTTGAGCAGCCGCTTGCCGGTGGTTTCGTCATCGAGGCTCTCATCCCCCGCCAGCACGAAGCCCTGCCGCACATAGTCGATCAGCTCCGCCAGCAGCACTGACGGCACCTTGTCGCTGTTGTCCTGCGCGCTGAAGCCCTGATAGCTGATGTAGAGCCCCTGCTGGGCACTCAGCAGTGCCTCGAGGAACAGATAGCGGTCATCATCGCGGCGGGAGCGATCCCCGCGCCGCGACGCCACCGCCATCAGATCGAACCCCATGGGAGCCAATGTGCGCGGGTAGACGCCGTCGTTCATGCCGAGCAGACAGACCTGCTTGAAGGGGATGGAGCGCATCGGCATCAGGGTGCAGAAGTTGACCTGACCGGCGAGGAAGCGTTGGCTGGAGCGGGATTCCCCCAGCACGCTGCCGAGGTAATCCTGCAGCAGGTCGGCGGTGATGGGCTGCTCGAAGCGGGCCTCGCCGAGCCGGGTCTGCCACTCGGCCAGCTGGCTGCGAATCAGCTGGAGCTGACGCTCTTCATCCTCGTCGGCCAGATAGAAGCGCTCCAGCAGCGCCAGCAGGCAGGCGTTCCACTCGGCCAGCGGCTGGGCCTGTTGCAGGCGGGGCAAGAATTCGGCCAGCGAGTCGACAAACCAGGCGAGCTTGCCGAGCGCCAGCCCCTGCTGACCCTCGATATCGGCGTAGGGCAGGATGCCCGCCACCGGCTCGCCATCCCCCATGGCCAAGCCAAGCAGCATGCGGCGCAGGCCGAACAGCCAGCTGTTGCCGGACATGGGAGGCAGATCGAACCGAACGGGGTAGCCATCATCCAGCCCCCAGCGAATGCCGGTCTCCTGCACCCAGACCCGCAACTGGTTGAACTCGTCGTCATCGAGCTCGAAGCGGCGCAGCACGGCGGGCACCTCGAGAATGGCGAGCAACTCCCCCGCCCCCAAGCGGGCGTTGGGCAGCCTGAGCAGGGCGAGGAAGCTTTGCAGCAGCGGGCTCTCCTGACTCGCCGCCCGATCCGACACCGCAAACGGGATCTGCCCCCGTGCGCCAAAGACAGCCTGAATGTAGGGGCCGTAACTGTTCACATCCGGCATCATCACCACCACGTCTTTCGGGGTGAGGGACGGGTCCTGCTCGAACAGCGCCAGCAGCCGGTCGTGCAACACCTCGAGTTCGCGCATCGGGCCGTGGCAGGCGTGGATCTGCAAGGATCCATCCGCCGGATCGATCGGGCTCTTGTGGTGGCTGCTGTCGAGATCGAACTGACCGGCGCCTCGCTCGGCCAGCTCCAGCACATCCTTCTGGATCGCGCGCAGCAGCCTGACATTGCCACTGGCGTCCACCTCGTCGATATCGACGAATGCCTCGATTTGTGGCACCTCCAGCTCCATCAGCTGGTGCAGGTAGTCGCGCCCCAGCTTGCCCATGGAGGCGAGCAGCGGATTGGCGGGGCCCTGCAGGGTTTCGATGTCGGTGCCGGGTTTGAGCTTGTTCTCGAGACGCGCCAGGGTCTTGCGATCCAGCAGATCCCCCCAGTAGTAGCGGCAGGGGTTGGTGACAAACAGGTGCACCTCCACCTCCGGTCGGCTGCCGAGGGCCAGCAGCGCCTCCACATAGCGCGGCGGCAGCGCCGAGATGCCGAACACAAAGACCCGCTGCGGCAGCTTGCCCGGCAGATCGGCGGTGCGTGCCAGCTCGTGGATAAACTCCTCGTAGAGGTTGGCGCGATGGTAGCCGCTCGGAGAGAGCGCCAACGTGCGGGCCACCAGCTCGCGCCACAGCTCGGGCTGCCAATCCTGACCGCTCACCCCGGCCAGCTCCTGACTCAATCCTTCCCCCTCTTCCCAACGGGCGATCCAGTCCGGCCGGTAGACCAGATACTGGTCAAACAGATCCGCCACCTTCTGGCAGAGCTGCCACAGCCGTACCTGCTCGGGATCCCTGGCGGGATCCTCCTCATCTCCACCACCCAGATAGGCGGCGAGCGGGGCAAAGGCGGGCCGCTCCAGCAAGGCGGGCAAAATGGTCATCAGCTGCCAGCTCATGGAGCCCTTGTTGTAGGGGCTCTGGCGCGGTACATCCGCCAGCACCCGGGTGAACATCTCCCAGATAAAGCTGGCGGGCAGCGGAAAGTCGATATTGGCGGCGATGCCGAAGGCTTTGGCCAGCTCCAGCTTGAGCCACTGGGCCATGCCCGGACTCTGTACCAGGATCTGCTCCCGATCGAAGGGGTGAGAGAGAGGAGCCTGCCGGATATGGTTGACCAGCAGCTCCTTGAGCAGATCCAGCTGATTGGAGTGGTAGAGGGTAAACATGGACGACTCCCGCCAATTCACAAGAGGGGATGAGCGCCGGAAAAAACGAGCCATTTCCGTCACTTCACAGGAGTGGGAATTGTCAGGGATCGGGGGGGAAGATGCAAAAGGCTCTTGCGGCCAGTGGCAGGCAAGAGCCGGAATCATGAGGGGCGCCGCAGATTTGTGCCGCCGCCTCACCGACCAGAAAACGCAGACAGAAAAAAGCCGGTGCAGTTGCACCGGCCAAAAGGCGTTGGAAAACTTGAATCTTCAGGGCATTACCAGTTTTTACCGAGGCGGGCATCCACACTGAAAGCCCCTGCTCCGGCCGCCGCCAGCGCCAGGAAACCACCGGCGACGGAGACGTTCTTCATAAACATCAGCATCTGCATCTGTTCCGCAGGCTGATAGTGGAAAATAAAGGCGGCCATCAGGGTGAAACCGGCAAGCAGCACGGAGAGGCTGCGGGTAAAGAGACCGAGCACGATGGCAAGGCCACCGCCCAGCTCAAGCAGGATCACCAGCGGCAACATAAAGCCCGGCACGCCCATCGCTTCCATATAACCCTGAGTACCGGCGTAACCGCCGATCTTGCTCCAGCCCGCCATCACGAACATCAGCGCCAGCAGTACACGACTCGCCAGCAGCGCAACATCTTTCATCTTGTCCATTTCACTATCCTCATTTATCTCGTATCGCCACTGACCAATCAGGGCAGGTCAAACACCAGGGCTTGAGTGGCACTGGTTGCGACCAACTCCCACCGGTATTCATCACGACTGAGTACCCCGTCGCCGGGTCGGGCAGCCAGACCGTTGGCGGCAAGCGTACCTGAAATCATCTGCAGGTAACCGTGTCGGCCAGCCAGTGCCCATTCGAGCGTCTCGCCCGGAGCAAGTTCCAGCCGCCATACGCGGGCCTGTTGGCGGATCCGCAGCGATCCATCCTCGCCATCCGGTGACGCCACCAGCGTCATGCCCGGTCTGGACTCGATCTTCTTCTGCTGATACCCGGGTGGCGTGCCGAACTCGTTCGGCTCGATCCAGATCTGCAACAGGGAGAGAGGATCCGTCTGCGAAGGGTTGTACTCGCTGTGGCGGAGCCCGCTGCCTGCGCTCATCAGCTGGAAATCCCCTGCCGGGATCTGCTCGGCATGGCCGAGGCTGTCCTTGTGCTCTATGGTGCCTTGCAGCACGCAGGTGAGGATCTCCATATTGGCGTGAGGGTGGGTGGCGAATCCGCCACCCGGCGCAACCAGATCCTGATTGATCACCCGCAGCACCGAGTGTCCCATCCACTCCGGGTCATAGTAGTGACCGAAGGAGAAACTGTGGCGCGCGTCCAGCCAGCCAAAGTTGGCCTTGCCCCGCGCTTCTGCGGCTCTCAATTGCATCATGGTCTGCTCCTCATCTATCCGGGGTTCGACTTAGCGGGGGTTGCCACCACCGATGCCGAACGGAATACGGTATTCGCTGCTCTGGCCAGCCAGGCTGACGGTCAGGTTGCCCTGGGTACGGCTCGGGATCAGCACCTGCTGGGTGCCAGTCAGGTTGGCGTGGACTGATGCCAGCAGATCGCCAGACTCGTCACGCACTTCCAGCATCGGATTGGCTTTGCCATCCATTGCGGCGGTGGCATTCCAGTTCACAAACAGCACGCCGGGCATGGCGTTGAAGTCAGCCGGTACGGAAGCGTTGGCGAAACCTGTGGTCATCAGGCCTGCAACGGCCAGCATCTTGATTACGTTTTTCATGTTCATTCAGTCTCTTGTTTTATATGTCATTGCCAAGGCCTTTTCGGCCAGAATCAATGCATCCATGCAAGAGGTTATTCAAATAGTGTGTTGTTCTTTCACCGACATCAGACAGACCGATTTGGTGTGTCACAGTGCGGAACTTACCGCATATTTGGCCGCTCGACGTTCCTGCCTAAGCGTTGATTGAATAATAAAGACACTTGGCCTAACTTGTTAGCGAGATAAACTGGCAAACATGTTCAAAAAAATTGAAGGTATGAAATGGCCAAGGAATCGAACAAGGAACGGGCGCTGACCCTGGAAGCCATACGGGTGCTGGACGCCATCGACCGCCGTGGCAGCTTCGCGGCGGCGGCCGACGAGCTGGGCAAGGTGCCCTCGGCATTGAGCTATACGGTGCAGAAGCTGGAAGACGAACTGGATGCCATGCTGTTTGACCGCAGCGGCCATCGCACCAAGTTCACCCCGGCGGGCCGCATGCTGCTAGAGCGCGGCCGGGTGCTGCTGGAGGCGGCCGAGCATCTGGTGGGCGAGACCCGGGCGCTGGCCCGCGGCTGGGAGACCGACATCACCATCGCCGTCGATGCGCTGGTCCCGGTGCAGGCCCTCTACCCCTTGGTGGAGAAGCTGGCCGAGCAGACCGATACCCGACTGCGGCTGCGGGCCGAGGTGCTGGCGGGCAGCTGGGAGTGTCTGGAAGATGGCCGCGCCGACCTGCTTATCTCCTCGATCAACCCCGATATCATGATGACTGGCATTAAGCATCAGGTGCTCAAGGAAGAGGTAATGCTCTACGTCGCCCATCCCGATCATCCGCTGCATCAGGAGCCGGAGCCGCTGGCAGACGAAACCCTGCGTCGCTACCGCGCCATCGCGGTAGCAGATTCAGCCCTGCGCAAACCGGTGCTCACCTATCGCCTGCTGGACAAGCAACCGCGCCTCACCGTCAGCACCATGGCGGAAAAACGCGACGCCCTGCTGGCGGGGATCGGCGTCGGCACCATGCCGCAAAGCTGGATTGAGGAGGACATCCGGGCCGGACGACTCAAGGTGATCAGCCCCGAATATCGTCATCAGTTGCAGGTGGTGCTGGCCTGGCGGCGGGACACCATGGGCAAGGCCAAGAGCTGGCTGGTGCGGGAGATCCCGAAACTGTTTGCGGTCGGTGAAAAATGAGATCCAGTTAACAGAAATGTTAATTGTGCGCCTCGCTTGACACCCAATATCTTTGCTGATTTCATAGCCGCCTCATTTACCCCATGGAAGCTGTAGAAAATGAAAAAGACTTTGCTGGTAGCCCTCACCACCCTGCCCCTGTTTGCCAATGCTGGCCTGATGGACTCGCTGACCGACAGCGTCACCAGCAGCGTAAAAGATGCAGCCAATACCGCCGTATCCGGTGCCGTGGACAGCGCATCCAACGAAGCCATCAAACAGGCGCTGGATATCAAGGAAGGCGGCTCCAACAAGCAGGCTATCAAAGAGAAGCTGGGCGCACCGGCCTCCACCAAGACCGAATCTGGCCTGGAAGTGTGGACTTATGATCTGGATGCCCTGAACAAGGCCTCTCCGCTGCTGGCAGAAACCACCAAGACCCTGCTGAAAGATACCGATGCGACCAAGAAGAACGTGGTTATCAAGTTCGAAGGCGAAACCGTCAAGAAAGTAGACCTGACCGACAAGGCTCAGGGCTAACTTCGCTCGTCCGGTGGACAAGGGCGACACGCCCGCACCGGCGCAGATAGCAAGAGGGGGAGCATCAGGCTCCCCCTCTTTCATTATCGGTTTGTTACACCTTGAAGCGATGCACCAGTGCCACCAGCTGGCGATTGGACTCCAGCAAGGTGGCCGAACTCTGTTCGGTATTCTGCCCGTTATCCACCAGCAGATTGACCATGTCACGGATAGTGACCATGTTGCGGTTGATCTCTTCGGTCACCCGGCTCTGCTCCTCTGCCGCAGTCGCAATCTGGGTGCCCAGATCGTTGATCTGCACCACGGCATCCGCCATCTTGTCGAGCCCGCCGGTCACCTGCTCGGTATTCTCGGTCGCCGCCTGACAGCTCTGCTTGGTGTGCTCCATGGCCACCACGGCTTCGGCCACCCCCTGCGTCAACCGGGAGAGCATGCTCCCCACCTCGGCGGTGCTATTCTGGGTTCTCGCCGCCAGCGCTCGCACCTCATCGGCCACCACGGCAAAACCACGCCCCTGCTCACCGGCCCGCGCCGCCTCGATGGCCGCGTTGAGTGCCAACAGGTTGGTCTGGGCGGCAATATCGCCGATCACGCTGAGCACACTGCTGATCTTGCGGGCATCTTCCTGCATCCCCAATACCTTGGTCGCGGCAAGATCGACTTCATCGATCAGCGCAGCCACACTGGCAGAGGCCTGACCCACTACCTTGCGGGACTGAATCGCCTGACCATTGGCCGACTCGGTAAAACTGGCGGAATCGCTCGCGTGGTGCGCCACGCTGTCGGCAGTGGAGCTGAGCTCGGTCAGGGCGGTCACTATCTGATCGGTCTCGGCGGCATGCTCACCGAGAATGCGTCTGGCCTGCCCCGTCTGCTGATCCAGTTGGGCCAATTCACGGGTAATCAGCTCGGTGGTCTCGGTCACCTGCAACATCATCTGCTGCAGATAGGCGATAAAGCGGTTCACCGATTGGGCGATATTGTCCAGCTCATCGTGCCCCTTGACCCGGATCCGGGCAGTCAGGTCAGCATCTCCGGCCGAGAGCGCATCGATATTCTGCTTGAGGGTGTCGAGTCGACTGCCCAGCTGCTTGATGGCCATCAACATCAGCGCAAACAGCAGCACCACCAGCGGTAGCTGGATCGCTGCCAGCGTCTTGAGCACCTCCTGACTGTCGTGGGTCAGGGTGCTGGTCGGCAGCGCCGCCGCCAACAGCCAGGGGGTTCCTTCGATGGGCTGCATCAGCAATGTCTGCTCTTCACCCAGATCCTGAAAAGTGGTGCGCTGCAACGCGGCGCCATTACCCGGCCCCAGCAGGCTGGCGATGGCGCTGGCAAAGGGATAGTCCCCGTGAGATGAGAGGTTGCCCAGCACCACATCCCCGCTCAAACGACCATTCTTGCTGAGGATCTTGCCGTCGGCCTCGACGATCATCACCTGACCACCGATCTCCTGCTCTTTTTTGGCGACCAGATCATTGAAGAAACCCAGCGTCACATCGATGGTGGACACCCCGTAGAGGGAACCGTCACGATAGATCCCCATGGCGCAGTTGGTTCGCGGTTGCTGACTGGCACCATCCTTGTAAGCCGCCGCCCAGACACACATGCCTTTCGCCGCCTGCTGCCCGGCTCTGTGCCAGGGCTGCTCGAAATAGTTGGGCGCCTCGGCCGAGTTCCAGTAGGTGTTGGGGATCAGCTTGTTGGCACCATCCCGATGAAAGAAGGTACTGAACTTGATGCGACCGGCTTCCCGCTGATCCGGCATCGGCCAGATGCCGCCACCAAAGACCATGGCATTGCCATATTGATCGATCAGAGCAGGGAGAACGGCATCGATTTGTTCGCTCGGCAGCTGGGCAACCAGCTGGGTGATACTGCGTGACTGGCTCTGCACCCCGTTGAGCTGATCGCGAATGTCGGTCGCAATCTCGCTGACTCGCAGCACCAGATTCTGCTCACCCGCCCGTTGCAGCTCGGGTTTGACCCATAACTGGATACCGATAACGGTCAGCACACAGACCGCCACCATGAATCCCAGAAAAACGGCGGTATATCGCCCCTTGATTGTCCCCAGATCCCAACCCATACCCTCTCCTGTTGACGGCCACTGCTAACTGCAGCTTGTTATAAGAGCGGGCATTATCTTGCAATTCGCTCATGGCGCGTTTGCCATCGCTCACATAAGCGACAGCAAGATAACGATTCGAGCAAAATGGATCGATGGGATCACAAAAAGGGCGGCCTCGGCCACCCTTCGGTTTGTCACTGTGGTGTGCAACAGCAGGCGCTGTTACTGGTTCGCTTCGGCGAACTGCTTCATCGCTTCGGCGTGCTTGGTCATGCCAGCGGCACGCTCGTTGAGGTTCTTGATGAACTCCGCTTTCTTGGCCGGATCTTCAATGCGGTCATAACGTTGCTGCAGGTTGGCCTGGATCTGCTCCGGGGTCATGTTCTGCATGCGGGCCATCTTGTCGTGGCGGCCACCGTGGTGTTTGCCACCTTTCATACCACTGCCATCCATCGGGCAGTCCATCATGGCACCGGGCTGACCGGTGGGGACAGCTTCACTGGCGGCATAGGCGCCCAGCGGCAGGCCAAGGATCAGGGTGGCGGTCAGCAGGGTTTTGGTCAGCTTTTTCATGGTCTATCTCCGGTAGGGATGATTCTGGTTCGGCGCTCTTGCCTTGCCCTCAAGTAAACACCCGTCAAGTGTCTGAACTTTGCCAGTATCGCCCTTTTTTGTAGCAGAGTGTGGCATCGTGCGGATCTGGCACACTTTGACACAAACCACCGGGCGGATTTTCGTATACTCGTGCCAACGCCAAGCAGGGGAGGTATTCATGAACCAGGGCAACACCCACATTCTGGTGGTCGACGACCACAGCGAGATCCGCGATCTCTTGAAGCGCTTTCTGGAACAGCATGGCCTGCGGGTCAGCTGCGCCCGGGATGGCAAGGAGATGAAGCGACTGCTGGAGGAGCGGGAGTTCGACCTGCTGGTGCTGGATCTGATGATGCCGGGTGAAGATGGCCTGACCCTCTGCCGCGAACTGCGGGTCAAATCGAACCTGCCCATCATCATGCTCACTGCCATGGGGGAAGAGACCGACCGCATCATAGGGCTGGAGATGGGGGCTGACGACTATCTGGCCAAGCCCTTCAATCCGCGCGAGCTGCTGGCACGCATCAAGGCGGTGATGCGCCGCACCCAGGCCGAGACCCAGCCCGCCGCCGAGACCCTGACCCGGGATCTGCGCTTCGATCGCTGGCTACTCGACGTCAATCGCCGGGAGCTGGTCGATGAGGATGGGGTGGGCCTGAGCCTCTCCACCGCCGAATTCGATCTGCTCAAGGTGTTTCTCGAACGCCCGCAACGGGTGCTGAGCCGGGATCAACTGCTGGATCTGGCCCGTGGCCGCGAGGCGGTGGCCTTCGATCGCGCCATCGATACCCTGGTGAGCCGCCTGCGCCGCAAGCTGGAGCGGGATCCCAAGAACCCGGAGCTGATCAAGACCATCTGGGGTGGCGGCTATATGTTCTCCGCCGACGTGACGCAGGTTTAAGCAGTGGGCGCCTTGCGAAGACTGTGGGCACGGATGTGGCCCAAGGGACTGACTGGCCAGATCATTCTGGTGGCGCTGGCGGGGTTGATCCTGATCCAGCTGCTCAGCATCCAGATCTACCGCTCGGATCGGGAAGAAGCGCTCGGCTTCGTCAACAGCCGCAACGCCATGCAGCGGATCATCTCGGTGGTCAGGCTGCTCTCCCTCTCTCCCCCATCCCTCTATGACGAGATCCTCAAGGCAAGCCGCAGCGAGACCCTGCTGCTGCGCCTCTCTGACGAGCCACTGCAACCGGACAACCGCAGCCCCCGCTTCGAGCAGTTGGTGCGCTCGCGCCTCAACTATCCCCCCGGCCTTACCGTCGAGATCAGTGCCGAGTTGAAAGAGAACTCCCAGCGCAGCAAGGCGTGGGAGCACCACGCCCGCATGATGCGGGATCGCAAGGGGCCGCCCCCGCCGCGGGATATGCGGCTCTATGGCTCCATCGAACTGCCGCAGGGGGGCTGGCTGCAATTCAGCTCGCTGGTCGACAAGGAGGCTGGCAGTTGGTCGTGGCAGACCACCCTCAACCTGATGCTGGTCGCCAGTCTGGTGATCGGGTTGATGGTGCTGCTGTTTCGTCGTGCCACTCGCCCGCTGCAACAGCTGGCTGGTAATGCCGAACGGCTGGGACGGGGCGAGGATATCGAGCCGCTGCAAGAGGTAGGACCGACCGAGATCCGCGAGTCTATTCAGGCCTTCAACCGGATGCACACCCGGCTCGACCGTTTCGTGCAGGACAGAACCCGGATGCTGGCGGCCATTTCCCACGATCTGCGCACCCCCATCACCAGCCTGCGGCTGCGCACCGAGTTTCTGGCCGATGGCGAGGACAAGGATCGGATCCAGCAAACTCTGCAACAGATGGAGCAGATGCTGGCGGCGACCCTCAGCTTTGCCCGCGAGGAGGGGCAGCAGGAGGCCACCCGCGAGCTGGATCTGGTCAGCTTGCTGGTCAGCCTGTGCGATGACTATGCCGATACCGGCCAGCCGGTCACCTGTCTGGCGGAGGGCAAAGAGGTTTACGCCTGCCGGGCCAACACCCTGCGCCGGGTGCTGCAGAACCTGATCGGCAACGCCATCAAATATGCTGGCAGCGCCGAAGTGTCGCTGGAACACAGCAAGGAAGAGCTGCTGATCCGGGTCTGCGACAACGGGCCGGGGATCGACCCGACACGACTGGAGGATGTGTTCAAACCCTTCGTGCGGCTCGACGAAGCGCGCAACACCGAGTCGGGCAGCGTGGGGCTGGGGCTCTCCATCGCTCGCACCCTGGTCCATCAGCACGGCGGCGAGCTCACCCTGATCAATCGGCCACAAGGGGGACTGGAGGCGCGGATCAGTCTGCCGCTGTAAGTAGTCACTCTATCTGCCAGCCTTGTCATGGCACCGTTTGCATCATGCAAACTTCATCATGTGAGCGCTTGTTCTTCGATGAGAAAGGCGGTGATAATCGGTGACCACGTGACGGTATACGGCAACGGATTGGAGCAAGGATGGCCTCTTCCAGGACAGGAGTCATAGTCAGTATCGGATGGGGGCTCCTGCTGCTCGCCCTTGCCCTGCCTGCTTGGGCCAAAGCCCCGGAAGAGCCGATCATCATTACCAACTCCAAAGCCTGGCAGCCCTTCTCCTATATCAATGAGTCGGGCCAGCCGGATGGCCTGCTGATCGACCTGTGGCGTGAATATGCCCGGGTAACCGGCCAGAAGATCGAGTTCAGGCTGGTCGACTGGCAGCAATCTCTCGATCAGCTCAATGAGGGTCAGGCGGATGTTCATGCCGGACTGCTCTGGTCCCCGGAGCGGGACAAGCTGTTCGACTATGGTCAGCCCCTCGCCCAACTCGACTCCCAACTCTTCTTCTCAAGCGAGCTACGCGGCACCGACGTGCACTACTCCCTGCTCCATGAAACGGTCGGGGTGGTGGCCGGTGGCTACGAGGAGTATTACGCCAGACGCTACTTCCCTAGCACCAAACTGCAGACCTTCGATGACAATGACGCCATGCTGGCCGCGGTTTTCAAGGGGGAGCTGAAGGCCTTTATCGCCGATCTGCAGGTCGCCAATTTCTATCTCTATACCTCGGAAGATCCCACCCGCTTTATTCCGGTTCGCCACCTCTATACCGACCAGCTCCGCTTTGCGGTGAAAAAGGGTGACCTTGCCCTGTTAAGCAAGCTGGAAGAGGGGTTTGCCAAGATCAAAGAGAGTGATCGGGAGCGGATCATCCGAAAATGGATGCATGTCGAGACCATCTACCCCATCCATCTTGGCCCCTGGCTGCTGCTGGCAGGAGTGCTGATCACTGTGGCCTACATAGTGCAACTGCGCCGCGCAGTCGCCAGCCGCACCGCCGAGCTGAGCCGGGCCAACGCCAGACTGGAGAAACTGGCCAGTACCGACCCCCTGACCGGCCTGCTCAATCGACGGGCATTCATGCCTGCCATGGAGCAACGGCTGGCAAGCGGTACTCCCTGTGCCCTGCTGCTGTTCGATGTGGATCACTTCAAGGAGACCAATGACCGCTTTGGTCATGGCATCGGGGATCTGTTGCTGGAAAAGCTGGCCACCACTGTGACCAACCTGTTGCCCGAAGAGGCTCTGCTGGCCCGCATCGGCGGCGAGGAGTTTTGCCTGCTGCTGCCGCTGGCCACGCTGGCTGAGACAGAGCAGTGGGCCGAGCGCATTTGCATTGAGAGCAACCGGCAAACCCTGCACACCAGCAGCGGCGAGGTGACACTCTCCATCAGCACCGGGGCGGTCTGGGTAGAAGCAACGATAAAGGCTGATGCCGACCAGCTACTGCGGCAGGCTGACGCCCTCATGTATCAGGCCAAGGGACTGGGGCGCAATACCTGGCAAGCCGCCCCCTATCAGGCATAGCCCCCTGACGGACGTGCAATAAAAACGGCCGCCATCAGAAGATGGCGGCCGCATGACAGGTTCCCTATCAGAAGTTGTAGGTCACGCCAAGGTTGTAGCGGCGACCGTCCAGCACAGTGCCATAGCTGCTGTAATCCACCGTCTTGTCGAACAGGTTGTAGACCCCGGCGGTCAGATCCAGATGCTTGTTGGCCTTGTAGACCAGACCCATGTCAAAGAAGGTGTAGGATGGGGTTCCCTCCGCCATCTTGACCCGGCTCAGGTACTCGGAAGTCTCGCCACGGAAGTTGACCCGTGACCAGAGGCTGAGATCCTCGGTGGTCTGCCACTCTACGCTGCCGTTGAACATGTGGCGGGGCATCTGGTTGAGGGCATGACCTGCCAGCGGGCCACTCTTCTGCTCGGACTGGGTAAAGGTGTAGCTGGAGCTGACCGACCAATCCTCGTTGATGGCCCAATCCATCATCCCCTCGACCCCGCGCATGTTCGCCTTGTCGACGTTAACCCGGTCACTAATGAAGTCATAGCTGTGACCATTGAGCGTACAGGCAGGCTGCTGCTTGTCAGTACAGCGACGCACTTCGGAGATCTTGTTCTTGAAGTCGGTGTTGAACAGGGTTACCCCGGCGTTGAAGCCCTGGTGACCGTTCCACAGCAGGCCGATCTCTTCACTCACGCTGGTCTCGGGTTTGAGATCCGGGTTGCCGACCAGCATGCCATCCAGGCTGCCACCACCGGTGACCTGACCCCAGTTGGCCGCAGACATCCGCAAGTCAGGGGAGCGATAACCGGTCGAGACGCCCCCTTTCAGGGTCCAGCTCTGATCCAGATGCCAGACGCCATAGAGGCGCGGGCTCCAGTGAGAGCCGTAATTCTGATCCCGATCCATGCGGGCGCCACCGGTCAGAGCAAAGCTGTCAGTGAGTGACCACTCATCCTCGACAAACATCGCCCAGCTCCAGCGGGTCAGCTGCTCGGCAGGGTTGGCTACTTTCAAGTTATTGCCCTGGTCGTGCAAATCTTCATAGCGGTACTGACCACCGACACTCAGGTAGTGATCCCCCAGAATAAACTGGGTATGGGTATCGGCGATGGTGTTGGTAAGATCCATCTTGCGAGCGGGGTTGGTGTTGGTCTCCTGCTGCAGATAGCTGCTGGACGAGCCGAACTCATACTGACCATCATGGGTCAGCGCATAGTTGGTGCGCTCGTAGCGGTTGAGGCTATCTTTCGCCTTGGCATCCAGCGAATTGCCGGCCGTGCGATCCCGATCCTGCAGACTGCGACTGGCTTCCAGATCGAAGCGGTTATGGTCGTCAGGCTTGAAGCTGAGTACGGCCGTGCCACTGCGGGTCTCCTGCTCGGCAAAGCCCTGGGTAAATTTGTCTTCGCCACGATGCGCCAGCTGGCCATTGAAACGCAGCCCCAACACGCCATCAATCAGTGAACCTGCGGTATAGGCATCGGTCTGGAAGCTGTTACCGGCATCCTTGTTCTCCTGGAAGGTCGAATCAGCGTGAACCGACCCCTGCCAGGCCAGACCGGTGGTCTTGCGGGTAATCACGTTAATCACGCCGCCCATGGCATCGGAACCATAACGGGATGACATGGGGCCGCGCACGACCTCAATGCGCTCGATCGCCTGCAATGGCGGCAACCAGCCTTGCTCGATACCCGGACCGTCGCTATTGGGACGAGTGCCACGGCTATCCACCTTCTTGCCATCAACCAGCATCAGGGTGTATTTCGACCCCATACCACGAATGCTGATATCACTGCTGCTACCCCCGCCAGTCACCACGACACCGGGTACATCCTTCAGGGCATCGGTCACATCGCGATATGCCCGCTTCTCCAACTGCTCACGGGTAATCACGGAGATGGAGGCGGCAGAGTCTTCAATCTTCTGCTGGAAGCCGGAAGCGGTGACGACCATCACCTCTTGTTCGGCAGCATGGGCTTGGGTCGCAAGAAGGGAGCAGATCAGCAAGGCAAGCTTGCTCGGTTTCACTGTTGTCATGTTTTGGCCTGAACGTTTTTAGTAGGAAAGTGGCGTATTCCCTTACTTCACTCGTTACAACGCCCTGGCATCCGGCCAGGAGCAACATTAGTAAAGGCTCATTTGAAAAGCACTTTATTAATCGGTTCGCATTGTAACGACCTTGTTCAGATCATTCAAACAACAATCATTATCATTTGCTGATATGCGATGCCCCCTGCAGAACAGACCCACATGACCAGCATCTCTTGATAAGAGACTGTTTTAACGGAATAAATCCATAACCAACATGGGGATTACACAAACAAGCGGGAGCGATGACGTACCGTTACCAGATTGTCTGATTTAATCATCAAGATCTATCAGCTTGCTGTGAAACAATATGGCCAACATGGGATGTGCTGCGATACAGAGGTGAAAACCGTGGCAAGAACGCCAACAGGGGAAGGTATTGCCATCGTGGCAGGATGCGTCAGCTCACAAACAGGCTCAAAACACCAAAGCCCGGTCGTGGGGCCGGGCTCTGGTGTGCAAAAATGAGACTCAATGGGCAAAAACGCCCATAGCAAAAAGGCCTTCCCAGTCGGGAAGGCCTTTCAAATTAGTGGCGGAGCGGACGGGACTCGAACCCGCGACCCCCGGCGTGACAGGCCGGTATTC